>NZ_BAAHZP010000007.1:0-295603 GCF_054600795.1 Photobacterium sp. R1 | reverse complement strand
TTTGATTCGGTATTAGTGTTTACGGCACAATGGTTTAGGTTAGGCGGTAGCGTTGTTCACCCCTTAACGCAGCGTTATGTTTTTGGAGAGATAATGATAATACGAGATATTCAGGAGGCAGATTGGGAACAGGTGTATCAACTCATGGAAGATAATATGCTCGAAATGCAGCTTGAGCTAGGACTGAAGTGGGATGGAGAAGCCATACTAAAATTCTATAAACGAAAGTCAGTTATCGTTATAGAACAAGACTATAATATTCTAGGTTTCATTGCTTTCCATCAAAGTGATGATTTCCACTTCATTGACTCCTTGCAAGTGGCTAAACAACATCAAAATGGACTTCTGGGTGGTCGTTTACTTAAAGCTTCGCTTTTACAAACTAACTTGCTACCTAAAGTCAAAAGTGTTCGGTGTTGTGTGTTTGAAAATAACCCTGCTGAGAGCTTGTATTATTCTGCCGGCTTTCAAGAGTTAAGTCGTACTAATGGGGTCTTAACTTTAGAGGTGCCCCTAAGTCAGTTGGCTGGACGCTTAAGGTTAAAAACATAACAAACAATTTAAGAGGGATTCCCAACGCTTGGCATTTTTGGTTCTACGTCAACTTTAGTGTTTATGGCACAATGCTTTAGGTTGGGTGGTAGCGTTGCTCACCCCTTAACGCAGCGTTATAAAGCTCGAAGAAAAAGGATATTTCGTGGAAATTAGAACAGGTAAACTTGAAGATGTTGCTGATATCACAGATATCTTTAATTTTTATATTGAGCACACAAATGCACGCTTTGAAGAAGTTCCATTTACTCTGGAAAATCGTCAGGAATGGTTTTCTCAGTTCTCTAGCACGACCAAATATCAACTATATGTGGCTATAGAAAACGGCGTATTACTAGGTTTTGCATGTTCCCAACAGTACAGAGCAATTTCAGCTTTTGACGACACCGTAGAAGTTACCGTTTATCTGGCACAAGAAGCTAAGGGGAAAGGTTTAGGTTCTAAACTATATACTCAGTTGTTCTCATCAATTAGTGCTTATGGTGTCCATCGTGTATTGTCGGGTGTTGCATTACCAAACGACGCATCAGTTGCATTACATAAACGGTTTGGTTTCAGAGAGGTCGGTGTTTTCAATGACTATGCAAAGAAACATGGACAGTACATTAGCTCGGTGTGGTTAGAAAAAGCATTTAACGTAGAGTCCGCTTTATAACAAACAATTTAAGAGTGATTCGGCACGCGTGGCATTTTTATTATGCGTTGGTTTTAGTGGTTAAGGTGGTATGCGGAAGCATCGGTATTGCGTGCCTCACACCTTAATTGGACGTTACACGCAAAAAGGAGATAACAATGCGTAAATTCTTAATGGCAATGGGAACTGCTTTCCTTGCTTCTTGTGCTTCAACTTCGCCTAGTAGTAGCGTTACCAGCGTTAATGTCGAGTTGCCTCATAATGTTAAATGGTCGGTTGTGTCGGATCGTGCTGATAACTCTCAATACATAAAAGAGTGGGTGCCGGAAGGTGAAAGCCCAATAACATCCAAATGGATAATCACCGAACAAATGTTAACGCTAGGGTCTAAAACATCGGCAGAGTCATTTCAAAAGCAAATGTTCTCTCTATCCAAGCAAAGTTGTACGGATGTTTTGTTTAACGGCCCTCAAGAAATTGATGTTAGTGGTCACAAAACATCCGTCGGAAGAATCATGTGCGCGAGTCAGCACGGCAACCCATATGGCACCTTTACCGACCAGCGAGTGGTTGTTGATGGAATTACTGCGTATGTTGTTACCAGTGAGCTAAGAATTCCAGCATCAAAAAAAGCAGGTGTTTTAGCGTTTGGCAAAGACCAACTTGAAGAAATGAAAGAGTTTATGGCATTACAGGGTGCTTCTTCAAAGTTTGTTCGTGAGTCTGTAAAAATACAAGTTCAGTGATATTTGCGTATAACAAAGCCATTATGAATGGGACGCAAAAAGCTTGGCTTCGCTCCTTCGCCGCTAATTTTAGCCAAGCTTTTTCGCGCCCCATATGGCGGCGTTATGTGGCAGGAGAACATATTGGACATTGAACAGTTCGAGAATTAACTTGAGGTCGCTCTTGATAATTTGGAATTTGATGAATGGTCTGTATGTAGACTGAGAATGGAATTTTCGGAAAGAATAATATCTACGGTGGATTCCTTTAGATTAGTTGATGAAGTTTTAGAAATTGCATTGAGACAGTCAGATTCTTACGCAAAAAGTAGTTGCTTGGCACTTGCTTATGATCTTTCGTTAAAATCCCAAACGACAGAGCTATCAAATTCTAGACAAGCGTTATTACTAAAATAAAAAGTAACGCAGAGGAAGCTATAAAAAAAGAGCTTAATAGTTTACTTAAATACTACCGCATTGAGCTAGCCACATAACAAGGCGTTCAAGTGGGATTCATGCCGCGTGGCATTTTTACTATGCGTTGGTTTTAGTGTTTAAGGTGGTATGCGGCAGCATCGGTATTGCGTTGCTCACACCTTGACAGGGCGTTATAAGGCTTAGGGAATGAGATCTACTGCCAGAACTTGGCTTATCGAAGAAAAAATCGGTTTAATTTCGAAACAAGAGCTCATCGATTTAGCTGATAGATATATAGCGGACCACGACGACTTTCCAGATTGGATGATTGATATTTCAACTGGTTCCTCTCTTGAATTTCAGGATCAGCTGGATTTGATTATCTATCCAATAAACATGAATGATTGCAAAATAATAGCTCAGCGAATGTTAGATTTTCTTGCTTCAGATGAAATCTCATTGAAAGAATTAGGTAAGGCTTGCGAGCAAATGTACCTCTCACTTGAATGGGGATCAGATTCGTTCAGCTATTTTATTTGGATTAGCGATGAGATTAATCTTAATGAACAAGGCTACAAATCAACGGCCAATATTGATCAAGCAGTTAAGGAGGCTTTGTGCAAAATCAGAGCCTTATAACAAGTCAATCATGTTCGCCCAACAAGTTGGGCTGGTACGCGCAAACTGCGCGCGCCCCATATTGAAGCGTTATATTATTGAGGGAACATGAAGCTTCATATCACGGGGAATGCAGGTTCTGGTAAAACGACGTTGGCTAAACAATTAGGGCAAGCCTTGAACATACCAGTCCAGAGTTTAGATAGCGTAGTTTGGAGAGATGGATGGGTTGCAGCTTCAAGAGAGGAGCGTGCATCGGGTGAGCAAAAACTAATTAAACAGAAACAGTGGATTATTGAGGGGGTCTCCAAAGCAGTTCGAGATAGCGCTGACTATGTCATTTTTCTTGATGTCCCAAGGCATATTTGTGTAGCACGTTGTATTAAGCGTAATCTACCTTACCTGTTTCGTTCTCGTCCTGAGCTTCCTGATAACTGCCCAGAGATTCTGATAATACCGAGATTATTCAAAATTATTTGGAAGTTCCCAAAACTAGCTAAACCCAATATTTTGCAGTCTATGAAGCACAAGAAAGGCGTTGTGATCAGTAAGGTGGTCAGTGCAGATGAGCTTGTAGTAAAAATAAAAGCTGACCTAAGCGCTTGTTGTAGATAAAAATATAACAAACTGTTTAAGAGTGATTCGCAACGCGTGGCATTTTTACTATGCGTTGCGTTTAGTGTTTAAGGTGGTATGCGGTCGCATCGGTGTTGCGTTGCTCACACCTTAACAAGGCATTAAAGGGCAAATATGAAAGCGAAGTTTGTGCGCACAGAAGGTACATATCTTGAAGCAACTCTCGAAATTGAGGGGGTGCAGTATTTTGTAATGGACGAGTTAACCGTAAATGTAGAAAGTATGCCGAAGATAGGTGACATTTTTGATTTCGAGTTTTCGAACTTACTTGACGAAGATGAAACTTGGGAGTCCTTATTCGAATCAAACCCTGACAAGAAAAAGTGTATTGAACAAATTTCGGGTTGGAAATACAGAGCTTTTGGTGAAATCATTTCAATAAATCCAGTTAAAGTGGATTGCGGTGTGTTGATAGAAGAAGACGTCATACATACACACGATCCGAAAGTTATAGGTGAGTATATTAGTTTTACAATTAGTAGACTAGGTGGCAATGCCCTTTAACAAGGCGCTTAAGACGGACTGCAAACGCGTGGCGGTTTTAGTTCAAAATTGGTTTTTGTGTATACGGTGTTTATTTTGAGTATAGTGGAGCGTTTGCAACCACTTAGCTTGGCGTTATATACCTATTCAAGGACGGAGGGAAAAATGGCCAAATCGACGGTTATTACAATTGAAGAAGAGTTTTTTAAACTGAACTATCTTAGTGGACGTGCCCCAAAAACTACTGATGAAGAGTCCAAAGATGCCTTTGCTATGTTGTCAGAATATTCAAATGGAGGTGTCTATATTGGTCACTACGATGGTTACAGTGAGTGGGAACGACATTCACACGGCGATGAGTTGGTGCAAGTTTTAAGAGGTCAAACGACGTTGGTGTTACTTGTAGAAGGTCAAGAACAGCGAAATGAGCTTTCTAAAGGGCAGCTGTTAGTTGTTCCCCGAGGTATATGGCACCGCTTTGAGACTCCAAATGGTGTGCAGGTCATGACAATAACTCCTCAGCCTACAGACCATCAAATAGAGCTTCCAATCGGTATATAACAAAGCGTACAAGACGGATTCACAACGCTTGGCAGTTTTGGTTTGAATCAGCTCTAGTGTTTACAGCACAATGGTTTAGGTTTGGTGGCCGCGTTGTTCACCACTTAACGCGGCGTTATGAGTAAAGAGAGACCATGAGCAAGGAAGTGCAAATTACACTCACTGAGGATGAAGCGTGGGTTCTGTTCGAATTTACTCGCAGATTCAGTGATACCGATAAACTAGGCATTGAAGACCAAGCCGAAGAAAGGGCTCTTTGGAATTTATGCTGTGTCTTTGAAAAGGCTCTACATCAAGATTCTGATCTTAAATATACGGACTTTATTGCTGCATGCAGAGATAGGCTTCGTGATGAAGAGTAATAAGCAACACATAACAAACAAAGACAGCATCGCCCTGCGGGCTGGACGCGCTAACGCACGCCGCTGTTTTGGGCGTTAGCTGTATTACGGAGTAAGCACGATGATTACAATTAGAAATTACAGCGTAGAAGATGCCAAAGCACTATGGGATATTCACTTTTATACAATTCGGAATATTAATATTCGTGACTATTCTCAAGCTCAAGTCGAAGCTTGGGCTCCAGAACGTCTAGATTCGTCAGTCTGGGAAAAACGGATGAAAGGGTTGTCTCCGTTTGTTGCTGAAATAGACGGTGTCATTGTTGGCTACACAGATTTGCAAGCTAGTGGGCTTATAGACCATTTCTTTTGTCACCATGAGTATCAAGGCAAAGGTGTAGGTAAAGCTTTAATGAATCATGTTTTTAAAGTTGGCAACTCGCGGGGTATAAAACGTTATTTTTCTGAAGTCAGTATTACTGCTCGCCCATTTTACGAACACTTCGGTTTTAAAGTAGTTCAAGCCCAAGAAATGGAAATCCGTGGTCAAAAACTAAGAAACTTTGTCATGGAAAAATACAGCTAACAAAGCGTTTAAGGCAGATTCGCAACGCGTGGCATTCTCAGTTTAAATTGAGTTTTGTGTTTAAGGTGTAATGGTTTAGGTTAGGTGGTAGCGTTGCTCACTACTTAACGCGGCGTTAGAGGTCAGCAGGATGATCATGCAAGAATTTAAGCTCGACAAAAAATTCATCACGCTAATGAAAGTATGCTTAGTAGTTTTTTTAGCATTTTTGGCGTTAGGATTTTCTTTGCCCTTTTTTCCTGGCGAGAACGAAGGAAATCCAAATGGCACACTGATGACTACGGTAATGTGTACAGTGGTCTTTGGGTTCTTTTCAATTCTTACATGGCGTACTTTAAGAAAGCTACCATTCGCAGACGTTGCAGCTGATGATGACGGAGTTTGGTATATGCACATCGGAAAAGAAAAAGGACTAATCGCTTGGGAGAAAATCCATAAAGTAAAAGAAAGGCCTTATATGCAACGTCTAGAACTGCGGGGCACCGACAACCAAGAATTGCTTAGAGTTGAATATCAATTACTTGGGTTTGAGATACTCCGGGAAGTATTAAATGAAAAGGCTGGTGCGCAAAACAAAGATCTTGACCAGTCCAGCTTCTCTAAAGGGCCGTTTTACCATCTGTTTTATTTGGTGTGTGTAATCGGTTTTTCTGCATTAGGTCTCTATGTAGGGAAAATCGGAAATCCTCTATTGGGCTATGGTGCGATGAGCGCTCTAGTTATCTTCATTATCTATGAATACCTAGTAACAGCAACAGGCGTCCAAGTGACTGGCAATAGTATTAAGGTGGCGTACCCTTTCACCAAAAGAAATATTCCATTAAACGATATTGATGATGTTATTATTTCTGATGAGTTCCACAAAGGCAATCGAATACCAGAAGTTTGGATAATTACCAAGAATGTAAAAAAGCCATTTAAGCTGAAGCAGCTTGGTGCTGACTCTAATCTTGTATATAAGACCCTAAAGAGGGCAGCTAAATTATGAGTCAAAGCCCCCCTCTAACAAGGCGCTGCTGCCGGAAAAACTTTCCGCTGCGCTCCAAATTTGCCGCAGAGCGAGACGTTATGTGTGCTCGGATTTTTTGAATTATCTGCCTGTATCAAGTAAGACAGTAAAAAAGGCAGTAAAACCGAAGTATCTGGTATCAAGGAGTGTGCCGCGATAATATTGCAGTTCCTCCCAGTGCCAAAAACTAGCCGCCAGGTGCAGCAAGTTCGTAGCATCTTTCGGCGCAATATTCAGGTCCCGCAGGCTTGGTCAATTGTGGCATTCTTGCGGTCAAACTAACCAAGTTGTGGCTCCGCTTGCGCTCCGCATCGTGTTTCAAAGGGGCAAAGCGTGTCGCAACTTAACAAGCCTAGACCCGACCCAAAACGCTCACTTTGTTCGCGTTCCGGTCGGGTGCTTGGGGCGTTAAGTTTTATTGAAAGTTAATCAAGAGGTATTAGTTGTGTGGGATCAAATTCTTGAACTGCCTGCAATCGTGCAAGGAGCATTAGGTTCAGCTCTATTTGCAATGGTTTTATGGTGTTTGAAACGAGCTGGAACTGTAGTTTTTGAAAAAATGACCTTTCTCGATAGAAAGATGAAAATTAACAACATCAATGCTCAATTACTAAGATGTAAAGCACTAAAAAATGGTGAGCCAACCATGATTACATTTGCTTTGATTGGCTTGATCTATTTAGCTCTGGCAAATATTTTAAAAGCAATTATATGTTTACTAGTTGGCTACATTCTAAGTAGCCGAATAGATATATTTACAGACATAAGCATCATGTTCTCTCTATATTTCCTATTGCAAGCTTTAATTTGTGTAAGTGATAACAAAGATGGTCCAAATTATGATAATAAAATTGAGGAGCTAGAAAGAAAATTGAAAGAACTCGAAGTGGCGCATAAATAAACTTAACAAACTGTTCAAGAGTGATTCGCAACGCGCGGCATTTTTATTATGCGTTGCGTTTGGTGTTTAAGGTGGTATGCGGCTACATTGGTTTGTGTTGCTTACCCCTTAACAGGGCGTTAGTTACTCTAATAAATATCAACATTAAGTCATGATATTCCAAAAAGTACTAAGTTCCCCTTAGAGTAATAATATGATGGTAATTAATGCATGAAGAAAATATTAGCAATTTGTTTTACTTTGATCTTGTCTATAGGGTTTGCTAACTACTTTATTTTGCAAAGTAAAGTAGTTAATAAAATAAATTCAGATAATCGAAATGATGGTATTGAAGTTTACGTACATTATGAATGGTTTGTTAATCCAAGCAGCATTGTATTTGATATAAGAGAAGTTCCATTGGAAAAAAGTGCAATGGATGTGTCACGGGTGTTACTGCAATCGTCAGAGGCCCTAAAAAACAACAGCTTTCAGAGAGTAATACTTTCACATAATGGAAGAAAAAAATTCATGTTGGAAGGCGATTTCTTCAGGTCGACGGGACAAGAATACGGAACTCAAAATCCTATGTATACGTTACGAACACTCGCTCAAAATGTATATAACCTTGATGGAACAAAAGCATTTCCAACCTGGACTGGTGGGATGTTAGGAGTTTTAGGCAAGCAAATGGAAGATTTTGCGGAGTTTAATAAACAATGGTACGCCAACTCTTTGGCTACCAGTAACTAACAAAACATTTAAGAGAGATTCACAATGCTTGGCCTTTTTTGTTTGGACTAGCTTAGTGTTTACGTCACAATGTTTTAGGTTGAGTGGCAGCGTTGCTCACACCTTAATGTGGTGTTAAATGCCTAAGGAAATATTATGACTTGGAATTTCGTTCAAGAGAAAAACGTAGCAGAATTGATAACTAAACAAGTCGTAGAACAGGGGTTACCTATTTTACAAGTGATTCATTATTCAGATGATCATTCGTGGGCTTTCATGTGTGGTACGACTAGTAATCCTTCAGATACATTGATTGTAAGTATGGAACAAAGCGGTATCCTTTGATGGTTCTCTTCACGAGATAGCGGCTATGCCTCCCGGCTGCATTGCCAGCCGTAATAACATAAAAGAGAATTGGGTGTACGAAAAAGTAGACGGCATATAACAAATTACTCAAGAGTGATTCGCAATGCGTGGCATTTTTACTATGCGTTGCGTTTTGTGTTTAAGGTAGCCTGCAGAGGCTTCGGTATTGCATTGCTCATCCCTTAGCGAAGCGTTCGCAATTTTGGAAATTACATGAATAAACTGATGGTTGTTGTACTCCTTTTCATTTCGTTAAAAGCATTGGCAAATGTAGAAGCACCAGAAATGAGTGACGAAAATGGGTATGTTGAGCCTTTTAAAATGTTTGAAAACTTGTACTACGTCGGTGATAAGTGGGTATCGTCGTATGCTGTCGACACATCATCCGGGCTGGTCATTATAGACTCTCTTGATTTTCCATATAGCAAGTGGATACCCGCCAACCTTAAAAAGCTGGGATTAGAGGATAAGCCAGTAACCCATATTTTCGTCACGCATGGGCATTCCGACCACGTTGGGGGCGCAGAGTATCTCCAGTCTATGTATGGTTCCAAAGTGATGATGACGAAGAAAGGACTTGAGTTAGCCATAGAGCAAGCAAATAAAAGTAGGGGCAATAATAAATTCTTGCCCCCAGATGTAAAATCGTTCGCCCAAGACAGCTCCAAGATATTGGTCGGTGATACTGAGTTCAAATTTTATATTACGCCAGGGCATACAGAGGGCGATCTGTCCATCGACTTTATGGTGAAAGATAATGGCCAGTTCTATCGGGCATTTGTCGTGGGGGGACACGGAGCGAATTTCCAAAAGCCGCACCTCGCAAAGACGTTTTTGGCGAGTATGGCCCGAATCAAGAAGCTGGCTGCTGAAAGCCCATCAGTTACGGTTAATTTATCGAATCATCCACATAAAAATAATTTGTTTGCTAATCGAGATAGAAAAACAAAGGTCGGATCGCCAAACGCATTTATTGATGGAGAAAGTATTTTTCGGTTTGTAGAACAGCAAGAAAAACAAGCCATTGAAAAACTTAAAGAGGTGCCTGATATGAGCGATTCGGACAGTGCTAACAAATCAATACAGCCGACCACTGATACCTCGGATGATTGAAACGTTAAATTACAAGGAAACACATGGGCAGATTTTTTATTTCATTACTCGCACTCTTGGGTGTAGGCACGACCTATGCCTCGGAGATTTTGCCGAATGCGGCTCTGAATCAGAAGACAATCCAAGCTCTGATTGAGGCAGGTTCTAACCCGTTGAAGCCACATCCATTCAGTCGCAGCTTACTGCTTCGTTAGTTTACAAACGTAAATCATGAATAAGGGGGCACTATGTCCGAAAAAATCATTCAATCCTCGGTAGCAACTGTTCAGATTGGTGTGGCTCGAGCTGATGGCAAATTGTCCATCACGGATTCAGACGTTACTTTTGTACCGTTTAACCAACAATTTGGATTGGGCCCCTATAGATTCAGCCGGCATGAAATTGCTTCCGTAGTGCAGTGCTTCGGGAAAGGAGGCGGCATCATGCCGGTCACGAGAGATGCAATTCGAATCACTTTATCCAGTGAGCAAGTTTACGAGTTCATCATTGCAGAACCTAAACAATGGGTGAAAGCATTGAGTGAAACAGTCCGCTGAATCAATGACCTGGCTTCAAGAGCTAAAATCATACAGGCGGTCAGACTTCACGATATTTCAACAGCTTGCCACGTATCTGTATATAAAGTCGTTCAGCTGAAATGCGAATGAAAACATGACCTGAAAAAGTGACAGGCCAGGAACTACACTTTTTACATGACCCTGAAATCTTTGGCGGGAGTTGATGTGAGCGTTCGTGGTTTCAACAAGAGGCCGAGCCAAGGTGTAAGTCAACGCGCATCCGCGGGATGTTTGCTCCTTGTATATGATCGGGCGGGCCATCGAGTGGGAGGCTAAGTCATGTTTCGTCAGGAGCAATTCATAGAAGACTGTATCAGAGCGATAGCTGAAGGTCGTGAGGCCGTGAATGAGGTTGTATCAGACGCCGTTTCTGATGGCGCCGGGATAATGTCTGAGCTTGGCGAACCTCAGCACGCAGGTCTTTTTCCGCTCTACCGATCACCCAATCTAACCATTATCAATTTTGCCTGGGCGCCATGTATGAGCCTGATGCCGCATAATCACCAGATGTTTTCAGTGGTTGGTATCTATTGCGGCAGAGAAGATAACGTTTTTTGGCAGCGAAAAGAGAACACGATTGAAGCCGTGGGTGCAAAATCTCTGGGGGCCGGAGACGTTGCAATCCTGGATAGTTCGGTGATTCATTCAGTCCTGAATCCAATTGGTAAAATGACTTGCGCGCTTCATGTATACGGTGGCGACTTTTTTGAACCTAAGACTCCGAGAAGCGAATGGGATCACGAAACGCTGATTGAGCGGCCTTGGAATGTCGACAGAGTGAAGACGCTTTTTAAAGATGCTGAGGCCAGATTTAACGCGACGAAAACGTCGCAGGGCTAATCAGCATGTGGGGATGAGTCGGGACTCATTGAATCCCGAAATTTCAAGTCTACTTATCGCCCTCATTCATGGCAAAGCCGGGAAAGTCACTTTAAAGTCATATCAGAACATGAATTTTCGGATACAAATTACACTGCGCTTTGTTTACGCCACAGCGTGAACGTTATGTGTGCGAATGAGACTGTAAAAGTCGTCTTCAACAGAGAAGGGAATAAATATGGATCAATTGTTGCTCGTCGTTGGGTTATCGATTTTGGGATTACTCGGAACAATTCACTTGTTTTATACGTTTTTCACAGAAAAATTTACGCCATTTGATGCGTCAGTCACTGAGGCAATGAAAGCGACATCACCACGTTTAACAAAGGAAACGACGGTTTGGAGAGCATGGGTAGGGTTTAATGCCAGTCACAGCTTAGGCGTTATGTTTTTCGCTGCTGTCTATATATCACTCGCGACTTACCATTTTGAAGTCGTGAAAAGTTCACTTTGGTTGTCTGTCTTACCAGTCATCGTTGGTTTTGCTTATTTGATTTTAGCTTACAAATACTGGTTTAAAATCCCTTTCATTGGCGTAATCATGTCGCTCTGTTGTTTCATGTTTTCGGCTTGGCTGATCAATATGTAACTCATTTAAAGTGGACACAGGCAAAACATCGACAACCGCCCCAAAAAGCAATTTTGGATGCCATGATCTCTTGTGCCTGTCAGTTCCGCTAAGAGATGAAATCCATGTCATCGTGATGAGTTATCAGGAAATCAATCATGGATCACAACGGATTCAATCAATTCTGTCGCTCTTTCCCAGCAACAACGTATGTGGTTCAGTGGGGGAATTCCCATGTCTGGAAAGTTGGGGGGAAGGTTTTCGCGATTGGAACTCAGAGCAAAAGCGGCGAGCCTGCATTTACCTTCAAAACCTCGGATTTAAACTTTGAATTCTTGCGGGTGTCAGAGGGGTATATTCCTGCGCCTTACTTTGCCAATCGTGGCATGAAGTGGATTCAACAAGTCGAAACTTCAGGCCCATTGGATGAAGATTTAAAATATTATTTATCAGAGTCTTATCGTATTGTGGCACTCGGTTTGAGTCAGCGAAAACAAAAAGAACTGGGTATACAGAACCTCAACCCTTAACTTTGCTTCTCACAGTGGATACAGAAACTGTGCTGGATTCAATCCATACCATAACAGATTGCGACATGGTGGCCGCCAAGGGCTTAGAATCAGACGACCAAAGTGTGAAAAGCCTGATGAAGTGGAGCCCATGTCATTTGTTATGTGGCATTCAACAGACAGATATCGGAGTTAGCGTCATGATTGAAGAAAGAACACTACGCACATCAAGAGTTTTGCCATTTTCGCCGAAAGAAATTTATGGTGCTTTTGCATCGGCTGATTTACTGGCATCGTGGTGGGGCCCCGAAGGCTTTTCTAACACTTTTGAAATTTTTGAATTTACGACGGGCGGACGGTGGAAGTTTGTGATGCACGGCCCTGACGGAAAAAGCTATCTTAATGAAAGTTTCTTCAAGGAGCTTGTACCAGATTCCAGAATCGTCATACATCACGATTGCCCTCCAAACTTCAGGCTGACGATTGAACTCACGCCTGAAAAAGAGGGGACAGATTTAATCTGGGAGCAAGTTTTTGAAGACGCCGAAACAGCACAAGCTGTCAAACAAAGGGCTGGCACAGCAAACGAGCAAAACATTGATCGTTTGATCGCCGCACTCAGCAAAGCTGCCCATGGCGCATGACAAGCTCACGTATGACAGCCAGATTATCGGTGTGTTTTGTCTGTATATGACAAGGGTGTAATGAGCCGGTGCCCAGAGAATGAGTATGTTTAAGAAACTATTTGCTGAAAAGAAAGGTTCAAAGAAAGTCTTCATTATTCCTTTCCATGTAAAGCCACTTGAAAACTCGATAATGCCTCCAGATTTGTGTGGTGCGTATGTAAGCTGTTATGCAGCTGGTGAAACATATATTGATGCGACGAAGAGTGCGCTTCGAAAACTGGCGGACGATGGTTTACACCCTGAAGAAATTCTTCAGCCAATCCAAGAGATGCAAGTGTCTGATTGGACAGTTCATATAAATGACTTATGGGAAGCATATGTAAGTGACCTGCCTGGTCAAAGCGATTTTGAAAAAAAGTATTGCTTCTGGCAAGGTGGTCTATGGGCCATTTGGTTCATACAATTCAGAGTAGCCAATGCAGCATAGACAGCATCACCTTCGAGCTGAACACGTATCCTTGTGTCCCAGCTAGGAGCGTTTTGTGAATATTAAATTAATCTATTCGGTAAGGTTGTTGTGAGTGGACTAAAACATTTAACCTCACTTGGTTACTTTTTAGAAGCATATTTATATCAGCATGCGCTTGATGGAGCTTCTCTGGAAGAGGTTGTTTGTGATTTTGTCAGTTCGGAGACGAAAGAATTAACAACTAACTTGTATATGGAACTTGAAACAGCAGCTCTCTCTAAACCTGGAATAAAAGACCTTATTGAGATGGGGTCTTACTACGGCCCAGGGCCAGAGCAAGATGTTTGTCGTTGGTTAGAATACATCCGAGGATTGATTGCAACGCAACTTCAGTAGTGATGCATCGTATGATTCAATGTTTCAGTGAGTGATAAGCAGGGAAGCACGAATGATAGAAACAAAGAGATTGTTACTCCGACAGTTTGAGCCAACCGACAGAGAATATACAATTGCGTTACTAAAAAATCCTGAATTTATGGTGTATTCACCCACAGGAGCGATGACAAATGAGCAGGCAGAATGCCAGTTTCAGAAATTGCTCACCGCTTATGAACAATTTGGTGTTGGAAAATTGGCATTGGTTGAAAAGCTGTCAGGCGAACTCATTGGTTATTGTGGGATTGAGACATTTCAGCATCAAGGGAACGATGTCGTAGAACTCGGTTATCGGATAAGGACACAATCGAGGGGAAAAGGGTATGCATTTGAAGCCAGTACAGCAGTTTTGAGTTACGCAAAGCAAATGGGTTGTCCAAGTGTGTGGGCTTTGACGGAATCCGAAAATGCCCCATCAATACATATATTGTTACAGCTTGGTTTTCAACCCCGGGGCTCAGGGCTATTTGAGAACATGCCCGTAAATTACTTTGAAAAGTGTCTTTAAAAAAATAGTAAGAGTAAAACTGGAATTCATGGTATTTCCTGTTTCAAAAAACCACATTGTTGATGGTTTTTTCGGTTCCGTTCGGTGATAAAGTCAGTTCACCATTTAGACAGCCATCATATTTTATAGATCAGGAGACGATTTTGAAAAAAGACGTTATTTTTTGTCTCAGTATATTCGTTGCAGGTTGTAACTCGTCCACTTCAAGCAAAGATGCTTTTCAAAAAGAATGGCAAGCCAAAAACATTCAATCCTATAGCTTCGAGTATAAAGAAACAGGGTTTACACCCATAGCAGGCGATGCTTGGGAAATTCAAGTCGCTGATGGTGAAGTTATTTATGTAAATTATACGGGAACTGGAACTCCTGAAGCTGTGCTGAGTGCAGAAACAGCACCAACTATTGATGAGCTATTTACAAGAATGAAAGAGTGCAAGGCAAAACCAGAATGCGACATTACTTTAGTGGAATATGAGAAAATTAACGCTTACCCAATTAAATATAATGAATCGTATGGAAGCGAAGGGGCTGGGTTTGAAGTATTCAATTTTGTTGTGCAATAAGTAACAACGCACATCATGTGTTGTCAGTCTCTGGGCGTGGAGTGATAACAAAGCAGGTCAATACTAAGCCATCATATTAAGAACGTCTGTCGATTTGTCCTTTTCTCATTCGACTATGGTCTGTTACCGGCAATCGTTCAGGAGGAACAGCATGACACACATCATCACTGCATTTGAACAGCCACTCGATCGTGGTCAAGGGCTGGCGCGTGATACGCGTGTGCGTTGGGCGTTTGAGGAAGTGGGTCAACCTTACGAAGTTCGCCTTTTATCATTACGCGCGATGAAAGAACCTGAACATCTGATGCTGCATCCTTTTGGCCAGATCCCGACCTATGAGGAAGGCGATCTGACCTTGTTTGAGTCTGGCGCCATTGTCTTGCATATCGCCGAGCGTCATGAAGGTTTGTTGCCGGAAAATCCCAATGCGCGTGCGAGGGCGATCATGTGGATGTTTGCAGCGCTGAATACCGTGGAGCCGCCGATACTTGAACTCGTAACGGCCAGGCTGCTGGAGAGCGACAAGCCCTGGACCAGAGAGCGTTTGCCGCTGGTTGAGAAACGCATTCGCAATTGCCTGGATCAGCTTTCTGCATCTTTGGGTGATGCAGCGTGGCTGGAGGATGGATTCAGCGCCGGAGACTTGCTGATGATCTCTGTGTTACTGAGGCTGAAATCATCGGGCATGCTGGAGGAATATCCGAACCTGTCAGCTTATGTTGACCGTGGTGAGGCTCGTCCTGCATATCAGCGCGCTTTTGCAGCGCAGCTCGCTGTTTACAAGAACAGATTACAGCACTGATAAGTTGCTTGTCATGAACGAACATGCTGGCTGTGCGCAGGTCAATACAGCTCAGTCCTTTTTACGTATTTCGCTGTGACAGGCCGTGTATAGGGTGTTCACTGAACACAATGAAAAGGATATAGGAGATGAAATGAAAACGATTGGTCTTTTAGGTGGAATGAGCTGGGAATCCACGGCCAGTTATTACCGGCTGATCAATGAAGCGGTGCAATCAAGACTTGGCGGTTTACATTCAGCAAAAATCTGTCTTTATAGTGTCAACTTCCAGGAAATTGAAAAACTACAGCATGAAGGGAATTGGTCTGAAACAGCAAAAATTCTTTCTCAGGCAGCAAAGTCTGTGGAATCAGGTGGTGCTGATTTTCTGATGATTTGCACGAATACCATGCACAAAGTTGTTCCTGAAATTGAATCTGAAATATCGATCCCTATTTTTCATATTGCTGATGCAACGGCTCAGTTATTAAAACAGAATCATGTGGCTAAAGTAGGTTTATTGGGCACTCGCTTTACAATGGCGCAAGATTTTTACAAAGGACGTTTACCGGAAAAATTTGGCATTCAGGTTATTGTTCCTGATGCAGATGAGCAAGATGTTATCCATGACGTGATTTACAACGAGTTATGTCAAGGGATCATCAGCGAACAATCCAAAATTCAATATTTAGATATTATCAATCAGCTTCATGCCCGTGGCGCTGAGGCTGTTATTTTAGGGTGTACTGAAATTTCTCTTTTGGTTCAGCAAAGCGACACAAAAGTAACCCTGTATGACACAACAGAAATTCATGCGAATCAGGGGGTCGAGTTCGCTTTATCAGATAGCGGAATATAATAAGCGGATGACGGTGCACGGCTCATGCTAGGCAATGTTGATGCAAAGTAGGTAGTGTCGATACAAAATTGAGTTTTCGTATTGATAGCGCTATGTTTTGTTGTCACGTGTTGGCCTTTCACCAAGCGTTCGTTTTTAGGAGTTATGATGAGACGTGAAAAAGCATTTCAGGATCAGGTCCCCAATAACCATTGTTTTGGCTGTGGTCCAAACAATACACTTGGTTTGCAAATCAAAAGTTATTGGATAGGAGAAGATAAATCGGCCTGTACGTTTGTCCCCGCGCCACACCACAGCGCGGGCCCTACGCAGTTCTTAAATGGCGGAATAATTTCAACCATTATTGATTGCCATTGTATATGCACGGCAATTGCGAAAGGGTATCAGCAACTCAACCGGGAGATTGGCAGTGGAGAAGCTGTGTGGTATGCGACAGGAAAATTGGAAGTGAGCTATTTTAAACCCGTACGAATTGACCAAGAGGTTGAATTAGTCGCTGTGATTGAAAGTCTGAGTGAGCATAAGACGACGTTAAGTTGTGACCTTTACTCAGAGAATGAACTTTGTTGTCAGGGGCAGGTGACTGCGGTCAAAGTATCAAATCGCTGGTTCGAGGATGTCAGTTAGATTTCAATTGACTGCGTCTTGAAGGAGGAGATGCTTATGACACATTACAGGCGCTTGGTTTGTGCGTGCTTTTCATCTTCACCGAATGTTTAACAGAAAGGTTTGACTGCAGAAGGATTCGCCATGTTTGGACGGTTTTTAAAAAACAGGAAAATAAAAAGCTACGCAAAAAGATTGCCTCGAGATTTAAAGAAGCGATACGGGAAAAAGAAACATTATTCCAAATCTCAGGTTGATCGTGCCTTAATCAGGCAGAGGTTACGTCATTCAAGTGGAAATATCACACCCAATGACTACTACGCTTATGCCATGTATTGTTCTCCCCGGGAATTCTCTCAAATCTGTCATTCAACTGATACAAATCATGATTATCACCAAATGAGACGAGAAATTTCTGAAGTTGTCTTTGGTGGACAATCGGAATTTACCTTCAGCTCACTGGAAACCGAATATGGTTCTGGTGGCAGTTATGATGGAGGCAGTTATGATGGCGGCGGAGATTTTGGTGGTGGTGGTTGTTCTGGCGGCGGTGATTAAGACCAATCTCACAACAGCAATTTTAAATTTGTCCGCTCAGTTCTGTTTCCGGCTTAAATCCCGCGCCAGGACCATGGCAAGGCCAATGATTTGCAGAAAAAGCGCCAGGTTTCTCAGGCCGGAGATATCAGACATCAGCCCGGTATATTGCTCCCCGAGGGTGAGGTTCTCGATATACAGCTGATTGATTTTCTCCCTGAGTTGTTCCTGTTCGCGGTTCATGGCGGTCATGATGTCGGGCAGGGCGTCCAGCGTCAGGGTCTCAAACCGCATTGTTTGCCAGGCGTGGAGTTCCCGGAGTAACTCATTTTGTACCGCTTCAGGCAGCTGTGTTTGGCTGGACTGACTCAGCGTCAGCAGCGAAAGGGTGACTTCCCGTTTCCGCTCGATTGATTCAATCTGCTGCCAGGTCAGACTGATCAGTTTGTCATTGCTACTTTGCTGCTGGAGTAGCTGGCCTGCATCCATGGTGGCGGTATCAATGTAGAAATTGGTCATTAACGCCGAAATGATATTGAGCAATAACCCGATAGCAACCACCAGCCATGTTGGGATAGACCATGTTCGCATGCGCCGGCTCCGTTGAAACTTCCTGTTGAGTATGACCGTCTTGTCCCGGTGAGATGGCCAGCGATTGTCGCAATCATAAGACAAACGGGAATAAACGGTGTGTGTGGTACTTTTGTGTTTGACCTTTTTTATCCGTCACATATTTTTGATATAGATTGTTCCATCAATATTGACCTTCCCCTTAGGGAAAGCTTTATGGTGGCCGGGATTGTAAATTGAAGGCTGGTTATGCGTCGGAAATCTGTTCGGACAATGTGGATTGCTGTGTTGACTGCGCTGGCACTGGTTGTGTCCGGTGTGGCGAACAGTACGTCCGTGATGACGTTCAGCATGATCCGTGACGTCATGAACAATGACGCCATGATCAGTGACAGCATGTCTGCTGACCACAATCCCTGTGCGCAAATGTCCCACAACAGCCATGCCGATCATCAAAGTGTTGCGCAGCAGCCTGAAGCCGGCTGTTCGCATGATCAGAGCATGCATACCTGCTGCACCGCTGCCTGCGGGACAGCCATGGTCCTGCCTTCGTACCATTCATTTTCTTCCCTCCAGAGCCGGTTCGCGGTGCGGCCTGCGGAGCCTGTTGTTGCTGCGGTGCATACGGCTCAGTCATTGTTCCGCCCTCCGATCGCTTAAATCCACGTTTTGTACGTCGTGTCACCGTGACAGAAGTGCGGTGACTGTTGTTACTCTGCCGTTGAACGGCAGTCACCGTGGATTTCATTGTGAAAAAACAATCGAGCTTACTCGCACTTTCATTGAGTGCGCTCGGGCTGTTTGCGTCGCCGCTGATGGCAGCGGAGACGACAGCACTGCCTGTGAAGGCGGTCTCTCAGCCCGTATCATTACCCACATTCATCGCACTGGCACTCAGCAATGATGCCAGTCAGAAACGCCTTTCCGCGCAGTCTGATGCGTTGCGGGAAACGGCGATTGCCAGTGCTACCCAGATGGACCCGAAACTGAAAGTGGGTGTCGGCGGGTTGCCTGTCGACAGTTTTCAGTTTGACGAAGACCCCATGACCAATATCTCCGTCGGGCTGATGCAACAGTTCGCCCGGGGGGATACCCTGACGCTTGAGGCCCGAAAAGTGCGCCAGCAGGCAGAAGGTGTCGACTGGCAGCGTCAGGTCAGACAGCGCGAAGTCGCGAACAGTCTGACCCAGTTATGGCTGGAGCTGGGCTATCAGCAGCAGGCCGAACGGTTGTTGCGGGAAAACCAGCGGCTGATGTCAGAGCTGGCTGGCTATATTCAGACCAATTATTCGGTGGGTCAGAATGAAGCGCAGGACTTGCTGCAGGCACAGCTTCAGGTCAGCAAACTGGACGACAAAATTCAGGCCAACCAGCAGATGCAGCGCAAGCTGCGTGCCCAGATGTCGGAGTGGCTGGGATCAGCATGGCTCTCAGAAACCACCGCGTTCACTGCCAGTAACAGCCTGAACTGGCAGGATCTGGATACCTTACTGCGTTCTCAGCCGAAGCCGAATCAGTATTATGCACTGCTCTATCAGCATCCGATGGTGAAGGTGGCCGACACCGCCATTGCAGCCAGTGAGACGCAGGCCGACATTGCCGGAGAAGCCTATCAGCCTCAGTTTGGGGTTGAAGTCATGTATGCCTACCGACAGGCAAAAAACATGAAAGGTGAACCGGCATCGGATTTGCTCAGCGCGTATCTCACCGTTGATTTACCTTTGTTTACTGACAATCGACAGGATCGTCAGCATGCCGCGGCCCAGTATCAGATTGGTGCGGCCAAATCACAGAAAGATCTCCTCCTTGCGCAGATGAACGCCAGAGCGAATGCGCTGATTGCCGATCGGGTGAATCTGCAGGAAAGGTTCACCCGCTATCAGTCCCGCTTATTGCCGCAGGCACGAGAACGGACCAAAGCGGTGGAGCGGGGCTATCAGAACAATACCGCGCAATTTAGCGATGTGATTTCCGCAGCCAGTGATGTGCTGGCGCTGGAAATTGAGATGGCCCGTTTAACCACCGACCTGAACCAGACCAGCAGTAATCTGGCATTTTTGCTGGGTGGACCGGCATTGCGGGCGATTGCGCCGTCGCTGATGACCCCTGGTCTCTCAGACTGAATTCGCAAGGAGAGCAACAATGAAAATAATGACAATCACCGTACTGGCACTCCTGATCGGCAGCGGTCTGGGCTATCTGGGCAGCCAGACACTGAATCAGCACGCCATGGCCGTGAATGCCAGCGAGACCAAACAGTCCGGTAAGAAAGAACCCCTGTACTGGGTGGCACCGATGGACCCGAACTACAAGCGTGATCAGCCGGGAAAGTCTCCGATGGGGATGGATCTGATTCCGGTGTACGAAGAGGACGCGGGCAGCACGCAAAACAAGCCGGGTACCGTCCGGATTGATCCGTCGGTTGAAAACAATCTGGGCGTGAAAACAGAGCAGGCCAAGGTGCAGCCGCTGTCCCCCCGGATTGAAACAGTGGGGTATATCGCCTTTGATGAGCGTCATCTGTGGCAGATCAATGTCCGGGTCAGCGGCTGGGTTGAAAAGCTGTATATCAATGCGGTTGGTGAGCAGGTCAAGCAGGGGGATGTGCTGTTCACCCTGTATTCTCCGGCGCTGGTGAAAGCGCAGGAAGAATTGCTCAATGCGTACCGGACCAAGCGGGATGGCCTGATCACAGGGGCGTTTGAACGACTGGTCGCTTTGGGCGTCGATAAAGCACAGATCCGGGAAATTGCCCGCAGCGGGAAAGCGGTTCAGACGGTGAAAATCAAAGCCCCGGCCAATGGGGTGATTGCCACACTGAATGTCCGGGAAGGTGCTTATCTGTCACGGGCACAGGCCGTGATTAGTGCCGGTCCGCTGAATACCGTCTGGGTGGATGCGGAAGTGTTTGAACGTCAGGCGCACTGGATCCGTCAGGGCAGTCAGGCCAGTATGCGGCTGGATGCTATTCCCGGAAAAAGCTGGCAGGGCAAAGTGGACTATGTCTATCCGATCCTCGATCCCAAGACGCGAACACTCAGAATGCGGCTGACCTTCGACAATGCAGCCGGTGCGCTGAAGCCGAATATGTTTGCCAACATTACCCTGGAACCGGTGACCGAGGATGCCGTGCTGACGATCCCGGCTTCTGCGGTGATTCGTTCCGGCGGGATGGCTCGTGTGGTGCTTGCAGAAGGCGAAGGCAAATATCGTTCCGCACGCATTGAGACCGGCCGTGAAGCCAACGGCAGTGTTGAGGTCAGACAGGGACTGACATCGCAGGACCGTGTGGTGACTTCAGCGCATTTCCTGCTGGATTCGGAATCCAGTCAGCGTGCGGATCTGTCGCGGATCAACGGGGTTGAAGCCGCGCAGGAGAGTGTCTGGGCAACCGGAGAAATTACGGAAGTCATGGCCGGGCACCGGATGCTGACCATCAATCACCAGCCGGTCCCCGAATGGAACTGGCCGGGCATGGTGATGAATTTTACCCTGGCAGACACGCTGGAAATGTCGGATCTGAAAGCAGGACAGGCACTGGATTTCGAGATTGCCAAAACCGATGAAGGTCAGTACGAGATCATGGATTACAAGGTGAAGGATCAGGCACTCGCCAGTGAAGTCTGGGTGACGGGTGATATCTCTATGCTGATGGCAGACTTTGGCATGATCACCCTGTCTTATCCGGCTGTTCCGGAGTGGTCGTGGCAACCGGGTGAAATGAACTTCACCGTTGGTGACGACATTGATCTGTCCGCTTTTTCGGAAGGTCAGACCGTCCGGTTTCTGATCGCCCGTGATGGTGGTGAATACACCCTGAGGCAGTTAGAAAAAGCAGGGGGTGAACAATGATCGGGGTTGTGATTCGCTGGTCACTGAAGAATCGTTTTCTGGTGCTGATCGCCACGTTGTTTCTGACATTGGGTGGTTTGTACAGCGTGAAAAATACCCCGGTGGATGCGTTGCCGGATCTGTCGGATGTTCAGGTAATCATCAAAACCAGTTATCCGGGACAGGCACCCCAGGTAGTGGAAGATCAGGTCACGTATCCGCTCACCACAGCCATGCTGGCGGTGCCGGGTGCAGTGACGGTCCGGGGTTATTCCTTCTTCGGCGATTCCTACGTATACATCATTTTCAACGATGATACCGACATGTACTGGGCACGTTCGCGCGTACTGGAGTATCTCAGTCAGGTCGCGCCGAAACTGCCGTCAAACGCCAAACCGACACTCGGTCCGGATGCGACCGGGGTGGGCTGGGTCTATAGCTATGTGCTTCAGGACAAAACCGGTCAGCACGATCTGGCGGAGCTGCGCAGTCTGCAGGATTGGTTCCTGAAGTATGAACTGCAAACCGTGAACGGGGTGTCTGAAGTGGCCACGGTCGGCGGCATGGTGAAGCAGTATCAGGTGCAGATCGATCCGGCCAAGCTGCGTGCTTATGACCTGACGCTTCAGCAGGTAAATCAGGCCATTCAGTTCGGCAACCAGGAAACCGGTGCTTCGGTCATTGAAGTGGCCGAGGCCGAGCATATGGTCAGAACGACCGGTTACCTGACCGGGGTTGACGATCTCAAAGCACTGCCTCTGAAAGTGACGGCGAAAGGCACGCCTTTACTGCTGGGGGATATTGCTGACATCAATATCGGCCCGCAGATGCGGCGGGGGATCTCCGAGCTGAATGGCGAAGGGGAAGCCGTCGGGGGCGTGATTGTGATGCGCTACGGCGAAAACGCCAGTCAGGTGATTGATGCGGTGAAAGCCAAGCTGGCCGAACTTCAGCGCAGCCTGCCGGACGGGGTTGAGATTGTGTCGACTTACGATCGGTCCACGCTGATCAATGCCGCCGTTGAGAACTTATGGAAGAAACTGGCGGAAGAGTTCATCGTGGTCGCCATTGTCTGTGCACTCTTCCTGTTCCATATCCGCTCATCACTGGTGATTGCGCTCAGTCTGCCGGTCGGCATTCTGGCTGCTTTCGTGGTGATGCACTGGCAGGGGATCAACGCCAATATTATGTCACTGGGCGGGATTGCGATTGCCATTGGTGCCATGGTGGATGGCGCGATCGTGATGATTGAGAACGTGCACAAGCACATTGAGCGAACGCCGCTCACGGACAAAAACCGCTGGCAGGTGATCGGGAAAGCGGCCGAGGAAGTCGGTGCGCCGCTGTTCTTCTCGCTGCTGATCATCACCCTGAGCTTTGTGCCGGTGTTTGCGCTGGAAGGGCAGGAAGGCAAGATGTTTTCGCCACTGGCTTTCACCAAAACCTACGCCATGGCCGCCGCGGCCGGTCTGGCGATTACGCTGGTGCCGGTGCTCATGGGCTACTTCATTCGCGGCCATGTGCTGCCCGAGCACAAGAACCCGGTGAACCGCGGGCTGGTGGCTTTGTATCGTCCGTTGCTCAACCTCAGCCTGAACTACCCGAAATCGGTGCTTGTGGTGGCACTGGTGTTGTTAGCCTCGGCTTATTACCCGGTGTCAAAACTGGGCAGTGAGTTTATTCCGCCGCTGGATGAAGGCGACCTGATGTACATGCCGACCACCTATCCGGGGATCTCCGTGGGGAAGGCGCGCGAATTGCTTCAGCAGACCAATAAGCTGATCAAAACCGTGCCGGAAGTGGACACCGTGTGGGGCAAAATCGGCCGTGCTGAAACTGCGACCGATCCGGCACCGCTCACCATGATCGAAACTGTGATTCAGCTGAAACCCCGGGATCAGTGGCGGGAAGGTGTGACCACAGATTCTTTGCGGAAAGAGTTCGATGCGCTGGTCCAGTTTCCGGGCCTGACCAATGCCTGGGTGATGCCGATCAAAACCCGGATTGATATGCTGGCGACGGGGATCAAAACCCCCATCGGGATCAAAATCGCCGGACCGGATCTGAAGACCATTGAAAAGATCGGTGCTCAGATTGAACCAATCCTCAACCGGATTCCGGGCACGGCATCGGTGTACGCCGAGCGTGTGGCCGGTGGCCGTTATGTCACGCTGGATATCAAACGCCGACAGGCGGCCCGGTACGGCCTGAACATCCGGGATGTTCAGCAAGTGATCGCGTCGGCTGTCGGCGGGATGAATGTCGGAGAAACCATTGAAGGGCTGGAACGGTATCCGATCAACGTCCGGTATCCGCAGGATTATCGTGACTCTGTCGTCAAATTGCAGAACCTGCCGTTGGTGACGCCGAACGGCGCCCGTATTGCACTGGCGGATGTGGCGGATATCCGTTACGAAGACGGCCCGCCGATGATCAAAACCGAGAATGCACGGCCAAATGGCTGGGTGTTCGTCGATATCGAAGGCCGTGACTTGGGCTCCTACGTTGCCGATGCCCGGCAAGTGGTGGCGGAGGAACTGTCGCTGCCCGCCGGTTACTCACTAACCTGGTCCGGGCAATATGAATATATGGAACGGGCCAAAGCCCGGCTGAGTGTGGTCACGCCGATCACTTTGATGATCATCGTGCTGCTGCTGTATTTCAGCTTCCGGCGCTTCGGTGAAGTGCTGGTCATTATGGCGACGCTGCCGTTAGCGATGGTCGGCGGTGTCTGGCTGATGTATGTCCTGCACTACAACTTCTCTATTGCGGTCGGCGTCGGCTTTATCGCGCTGGCCGGGGTTGCGGTCGAAATTGGCGTGATCATGCTGGTGTACCTCAATCAGGCCTGGTATGGCCGCAAGCTGGAGGCAGAAGAAACACAGCAATCGTTGCAGCCGGAAGATTTGACCGATGCCATCCGCGAAGGCGCTGGATTGCGGGTTCGCCCGGTGATGATGACCGTCAGTACCGTCATTATTGGTCTGGTCCCCATCATGTACGGTTCCGGCACCGGCTCGGAAGTGATGCAGCGCATTGCTGCCCCGATGATTGGCGGCATGGCGTCGGCCCTGATACTGACCCTACTGGTGATTCCGGCCATATTCAAACTCTGGAAACGCAGAGAAATTCAAACCCAAAACTAAACGTTCGAACCGGTTTCTTCTGTGAGCAGAAGCTGGATTGAATCCAATACAACGAAGCAAGATAAGCAACTCAGACGTGTAAATTAAAAAGGAAAACAGAATGAATCATTCAATGAAAAAGACAGCACTAGTATTGCTCATGTCGTTGAGCGCAACCCCGGTTCTGGCGGATGGGAAAGCCCACGGCAGCATGGGTCATTCCCAAATGGGGCATGCACAAATGGATAATGCTAAAATGGATCACTCGATGATGAATATGGAAGGCATGACTGCCGTCGGTATGCCGGCCAAAGGCGCAAAGCCAGACAAAGTGGTGTATGTTCTGCTGTCGGATGACATGAAAATCCGTTTCAAGAAAGAAGTGAACATCGAACCCAATGACGTTGTGCAGTTTGTGGTGATGAACACCGGCAAAATTGACCATGAATTCTCCATTGGCTCGATGGAAGAACAACTCAAACACCGCGAGATGATGCGCAAAATGACCTCTGGTCACGACCACGACAGCGGCTCGACCGTGACCGTCAAACCGGGCAAAGCCAAGGAACTGCTCTGGCACTTCCACGGTGAACCGAACGTTGAATTCGCCTGCAACATCCCCGGCCACGCCGAAGCTGGTATGGTGAAAAGCGTGGTGGTGCAGTAAGCCACACATAATCCACCGATGATACAGACAAAGGAGGCATGGCCTCCTTTTTTTCGCCGCAGAACTTGCCCCAAAGCACAGATATGCAACCTGCAATTTATCTTTTAATAAAACCTGTCCCATAACTGAATAGGATGGCTGCGGCAGAATAGCTCAACTTTAGTGTTAAGGGCGGTAGCGTGGGTTAAAGGGATCAACAGCTGATGGTTCAATGTCGCTGAATTGGGGTGTTTTACCGGATGGTTATAAAAGTTCATAAAAACAGATAGTTATGATTATGGGCTGAAATGAGATACACGACATGATGTCGTTTATTTGATTGAGTTGGTGATGCGATAATCTTGGCTATATCTTTATTTATCAGTTGCTTATGCTTATTTTGGTTTGTGAGGATATATGACAGGGTTATACGATATGATGTCGTTGAATAAAATGTCAGGTGAGTCGGCAGAAAGCTCTTTGGAAAAATATAAAGGAGGAAAGATGACCAATTTCGTTTCAAAGAATACTCATACAGAACTAATTGATCCTCAAGCACAGCGAGTTGTGGATTTTCTGGAACAAATAGGGCTCCCTGCTGACAACATCATTGCGGAACAATCGGAACGTTCTATTATTGGGCAAAACCTTCCTACTTATATCGAATCTTTACCACCTGAAATTAAAAGAGATGCCCGGTACCTCTCAAAATTCGTAGTGGGCGCTGGATTTGGTCTATTTGATTATTCGCTAAATGCCATTTGGAATGAGGTGGTTTTAGACTTACGAAAAAAAGCTATCACCTATGGGATTGATATATTTTATGATTCGGCAGTAGGAGGTGGCAAAAATAGGGAATTCTACAAAACTGAAGATGACCTTGGTTCATTGAAGGATGCAGTACTACTCGATACTTGCAGAAAATTAGAGCTAATTTCTGATACCACATATAATAAGCTAAAACACATCTTGGAGATGAGAAATGACATTGGGATCTCTCATCCAACCAACTATACAATCAACGCATTTGAGTTACTTGGTTGGTTGCAAACCTGCATACAGGACGTACTGAACGATCGTCCTACCGAGGCAGCATTACAAGTCCAAGCTTTCATAAGGAATCTAAAGTCCCACAATGCACCAATTGATTCCGCTACGCAGCGGCAGATTGAATCAAAAATCTCTGAATTACCAAGTCATCATCTTGCGAGCATTCTTAGAACTACTTTCGGAATTTATGTTGCTCCAGAAACAGACCCGCAAGTCAGAAAAAACATATCCGTAATATCGCCAACTATATGGGCTAATTGCTTAGATGAACCAAAGTATAAACTGGGGATAATTCTAGAAGGTTACAATACTAATCTCCACCGTGAAAAATACGAGTTAGGAGAGCAGTTTTTTCAGGTTGTCGGCGGGAATCCATTTAGATCTCCCAATGAGCGAGCCATCAATGTAGACACATTACTTGATAAACTGCTTGAAAAGCACAATGGTTGGGATAATTTCCATCACGAGGCACCTGTTGCAGATTCGGTCGCATCTTATATTCAAGATCAAAATGACATTCTTCCTAATAATGCCGAAAAGCTTGTGAAGGTCATAATGATGTGTCGAATTGGCAGAGGGGTTACTTATTGCAACGGAGTTTCTCCGAGAGGTAAAGATTATTATGATCATGTACTGTCTCAGTTGGGTGACAAGTACGCGCCTCACGCTATGACAGTTCTCACTCATTACGAGATACAGAGAAAGTTAGGGTCTTCTGTTTGTAGAAATCAAGGCAAGCAGGCGTTGGAAATTATTAAACAAAGTGTTGTAAATGCACGACTAATTGAGTGTCTGGATTATTTGATATCAAAAATAGAAGCAAATGGAAAATGTGTCTTGGATAGTGAGTTTAAAAAGCTATCTTCGCAGTACATAAGCTGGTAATCACCTAACAAATTGCTGCACGCGGACACATACTGTTACGCTCCAGTTTACACAAAATCGCTCTCCGTAGTATGTGCCGGAACAAGATTACCGGGACAGACACTCTAAGGTACTTAAGCCGTCTGCCCTAGTAATCAGCATGTGGTGTCTCCAAGGATTTTGGTGCAGAGTTATCTAGTGTAGCAAGTGAAAGAAAGTCTATACCATTCATAATGAGCTATAAGGAGATTATGGTGAATATTCCAGCGCTATTAGTTGAATATTTAATTACAGGGGGATTTTCTATTGTATGGGTGATACCTCTGATTTTTCTATTTGACTTCCAACTAAAACTAGAATATTTCAAGCATTATGCGGTTTTAATAGGCATTCCAATAACCTATGTTTTAGGATTAATGTTGGATATGTTTTGCGGGTTTATTACTTCAAAGTTAAATCTAAAAAGTGATATTAGAAAACAGATTAATGTGTCTTTTGAAAATAAATTTGGTTATTTGCCTGAGTTGGATTTCGCTAAAATATATATCCGTTTGTATAATAATGATCTTGCTAATGAATTTGAAAGAAGCAGCAGCAGAGATCGGATAGCAAGAGGGGTTTGTTTAAATTTGTTTTTATCGTCAATCTTTATTCCGGTCTCATGTTTTAAGACATTTGAAATTGCTATTGCACAATTCATATTAATTATTATGTTAACTTGTTTGTCATTTAAAATATGGCAAGTTTGCGAAATGCGTAGTTATAGGTTTAAGCTTTACGCGTTTAAAACAGTGAAAGAATTAAAAGAAAACAATAACTCTAACGGTTCAAATCAGTCGGGCACTTAACTTTGCCGCTGTTTAGTGCATTATGCATTTTAATAGAATTAAATATCGGTACGGCACTCTGAGGTATTGCACAAATTTGATTCATTAATGCCGCCTGTTCATGACCCAATACTCACGAGTACGATGCTGAAGCAATATCGCTTGTTGAACGCTCGAATTGTTCTGGACGAAGCGCGTTGAAGGACGGGCGACAGCAACACAAAATACTACGGCGTCATTGAGATCATTTTTGGCCCCGGTTCTGAAAGGCGCCACATATTTTGATGCCATGATCTTCGGTATGTGTCCGAGTTTTGCCAACTCCGGGCCCAATCCTGAGAATCGTCGGATGATAGCCAATGGAATATTGGTAAAAATTTCAAGGATTTTAGAACGCGTGATTGTTTAGTGGATCAACATCTTGCCTTGATGATCCTCGCCGTGGATACTGAAGCGATGTTTGGCTCAATCAATGCCATCAACAGATTTTGACATGGAGACCTTCGATGATTACTGAGTCAGACATTTCCAAATGTGGCAAAGCCTGATGCGGGGAGTCCATGTCATTCGTTAGCTTTCAACAACGGAGATCCTTTTGTGACCGTAGAAGTAATCAAAGATTCAGCAACAATTTTAAAAACAATCATTAAATATAAGTTTAGAGTTACTGCTGTACTGGTCATAGGAGTATTAACTCTTTTAGGCTATTGGATTACGGGCTTCCTTATTGACGGAGATTATTTTAGTAAGTATGAGAATCTAGATCCGTTTGCTAAAGAGTTGTTATCAATCGAAGGTTGGTGGCTTGAAACTCTCATTGGGGGTTGTGTACCAATGTTTCTTGTTTTTGGCATTCAGTTTTATCTGCTTAAGTTTGATCTAGAACCGGAAAAAAGGGATTTTATTTTTTCTGCACTTCCGTTTATACCAAAGCTAAAGTGGTTCACGAACAAACCAATTATTTTTATGCTCGGCACAAGCTCTATATTTTTAGGTATGGTTTTGTATCTTGGCATTGAAGGGAATTTCAGATACTTAGCAGCGTTACTCATTCCGGGATTAATGTTTTTATTTACGTTTATGTTGAGAATGGCGTCATCACAAATCTCATCCGGGAAAGGTCTCTCTAAATTTACTCATGATCATTGTGTACATATTGGTTGGTTTTGTAGTGCTCTAGCCTTAGCTTGTTGGGTGTATGCTGATGTTCTTTTACCATTTAATGATGTGTTGCAACTATGGGGTGAGCTCAATAAAAGCTAACAAGGCCAGCCAGCCTCGCCCCAACAAGTTGGGGCTGGACCTCGTTTCACTCGGCCGCTGCTGGTTGCAAATATCGGGACAGGCACCTTTGCCCTGTCAGGCTTCCATAACGATGATCGCGGGTGGAATATTGGCAAAAGTTTCAAGGACTTTAGACCGGGTGATTGTTTTGTGGATCAATACGCTGCCTCGGTGATCCTCACCTCTGATACTGGAGCTCTGTTTGGCTCAATCAATGCCATCAACAGATGTTGACATGGTGACCTCCGGTGATTAAGAGTCAGACTTTCCAATTGTGGCAAAGTCTGAGTAGAGGGAGTCCATGCAATTCGTTATGCATAGGTTACGTATGTCTAACTACTTTTCTGTAATCATCGTCGGTTTATTCTTAGTTGCTTGCTCATATGAGATAGAGCTAGACGTAAAAATTGATAGCGAATGCAATGTAGATGTTGCGTTTTTAAAAGGGCTTCCACAAATTGAGTTCGTCTTGGCGAAAGTAGTTATTACAGTGGCTTATATGTCGATGAACTGGGTATTCTGAAAGTGACTAATCCTGAAGTAAACGAGTCAACATTACGACCATTCTGTAAGTGTTGTACGCATACATTTAACGGGATAGTGTTTGAACAAGAATACGTAGAGTAAACACACAGCACCGGCTCAAAAGGGACTGTCAGGGCTGGTGTTTCCCGTCGCTTTGAATAGCGGTGATTCGGGTTGTTGTGTTTGAGTTGAATGGTCATGTGTTGCCAGCCCCTTTGCCAGGCGTTACGCAGTTTTGGGGCAATAAAAAACCAGCATTTTCAGCTGGTTTAAGAATCTGTTTTATTGAGCTGTTTTGACTCGAATCTTGCTTTTGGCAACGCTTGTCAGATTCAGTGCTGCAATCGCAGATTTTGCTTCTGAATCGTCAGGCATTTCGACGAAAGCAAAGCCTTTCGATAAACCAGTTTCCTGATCTAAAACGAGAGTGCATTCAGCGACTGCACCGTATTCAGAAAACAGTTTGCGAATGTCGTGTTCGGTTGTCGTGCGTGCAAGGTTGCGAACTAAGAGTTTCATGGTTGTCCGTTGGTATAGAAATAACGGTGAGGATTGTCTCAATAAAGACAGTTGCCACCAAGCGATAGTTTGATTTTGACACCAAATAGTTGCATTTATGGCAACCAATTGCATAGCAGGCAATTCCAGAGGAACTGTCAGGAATGCCGGGACAGACACTTTTAAAGCTATGTTTGGATCAATCAATGTTATAAACAGATTGTGACATGGTGACCTCCGGCTAGTTTGGCATCAGACTTTCCAAGTGTGGGAAAGCCTTTCTACTGGTGAGTAGCCGAGAGTGGTCGGCGTCAAAACAATCGAATTTAAACCGGTCAAGTAGAAGAAGATGAACGATGGATGATGTAACCATTACCCTGATCAATTTTGATCAAACATTAATTCTTAGCAAAAGTGATTTCAGCATCGCTGAGCAAAACGAAGAAGGTATCGAATTGCTTTATCAAGGTGAAACTCGTTGCCAGCCATATGTATATTTCAAGCCGTTACTGAACAGAGACAATCGATCACAATACGATTATGAGATGTTGCTGTTTGAATGCTACGAAGACTTTGCTGAATTGCTTGAACAACACGTTGAAGAGCATGCTGATCACTTTGTAGTTCGCAGTCGTTTTGTACTCCGACAAGAAGAAACCGAAACTTTATCCGGAATGGAGTTTTCATATCCTGAAGAGGAAGGTATTTATCAATACCACATCCAAAACTCGATCGTGCCGGTGGAAGAATCTAGAATTTCATCGAATCCTTTGAACATTGAAGTAGAAGGCAGTTTAACGGCTGAAAGAGTGGAAGTGCCGTTGGTCGGGTCGTATTTGTGTCCGACTGATTAGCGTGAATTTGTTGGATCTAGTCAGAAGTATGACTTTAGATCAAATTTGAAATGGTTTGGAAGAGAGTGCATTCGTACCTCCTGATCTTTGTGGATCAAAGTGAGGTACGGATGTCGCTAAGAAGGTGGGTATTCATTGTTCTGTGTCAGCGTCAGTCATAGTTCCATGTCCACTTCTCGGATGCCTTCAACATCCCCGTACAGAGCAGTTTCAGCAAGCTGGTTTCGTTGGCGAAGACGCCCTTGGTTTTTAAAAAAGTATCGGGACAGACACTCTAACGTACAGAATGAATTTGATTCAGTAATGCCGTCCGCTCATGAAACCAATGATCACGGGCACGATGCAGCAGTAAAATCGCTTATTGACCGGGCGATTTGATTCTGACGAAGCGCGTTGAAAGGCGTGCCATATTTTGATGCCATGCTCTCAGGGATGTGTCCAAGTTTTGTTCACTCTCGAACCCAGTAGTGAGAAGCATCCAGACTTCCATACCGTTGATCGCGGGTGGGATATTGGCAATTGTTGAGAGAACTTTTGAACGTGATATTCTTTTGTGGATCAACACCTTGCCTCGGTTCGCCTCTCTGTGGATACTGAAGCGATGTTTAGCTCAATCAATGCCATAAGTAGATTGTGACATGGTGGCCTCCGGCTAGTCTGGAATCACACTTAGCAAGTGTGGCAAAGCCTGATGAAGTGGAATCTATGTCATTTATTTTGTGGAATGGGGTAAAAAATGGATAGTTTGATATTACCAAAGAGATATGAAATTCTAGAAAATGTTGCTGATAAAAATAGTGTCTCTTTATCATCTATAATAAAAAAGATACCAGAAAGCAGTAAACATATAGATCAGTTATTAAGGGAGATATCAATTGGAAATGTTGGTAAGTTGGAATTAATAAATGGAAAGTCTGGTTCAGGTAAGACTACATTTGTGAAAAGCTTATCTTTATTTTATTCAAATGTACAAGTGAATATATTTGAGCATTCACGTAAGCTAACTGAATTATCACAACTTATAGAAGGTAAGGAAAAGATACAACAAAATATCACAGATATTTATTTATTAACGGATAGAGATAATCCTACCGACACTGAAACGGAGCTACGAGAAGCGTTTGAAAATTTACGTAGAGTTTTCAGAACAAGAAATGGCAATGTTCTTGTGTTGTGGCCAATAACTGATGACCAAAAAGCTAAGAAATATCAAGAATAGCATGGGATATTGGCCGAGATAGTTTAGTCCGACCTTCTACAAAAGGAATTATGGCTTTTAATGGATTAAAAAAGGAAGAATATTGGGAAACAGCTGATATAACATCACAATCACTCAACAATGAAGGTCTAGAAAGTTATGGGTTATTGAAAGAATCATTAAAAGACGAAATTAATGATTCTGAGACAATTGGAGAGTTTATTCAGTTCTTGAAACAAAAGCAGCGGAGCATATTGAAACGTTTGAAGTGGAAATGCAAGAAAAACTATTACCTAAAGTATGGATTGTCTTGGCTGGTGATGATTCTGTTGAAATAGAAAGAACCGTTAGAGCACTGACACAGGGAACAAAAAATAAGATTGATGCTGAACGAGTTATAGAATATCTAGATGATAATTCTAATAATTCAGCATATTTATCAGAATGGCGGAAAAGAAGAAATAATGCAATTTTTCTATTGCGACAATTAGATGTGAGACTATTCGATTTATCACCAAATGCGGCATTAGCATCAATAAGATGCTTTGGTGATGATACAATAAAAATTAGTTTAATTAAGAAGTCTGAAACTGAATCAAATACTGTGGATGCAATAAAAAAACTAAGAATTTTTCAGGTGTTAACTGTTCCAGAAAAAGTGGGTACAATTTCAGCTAGATCTACATCACAAGAAACCAAAGATGAATACAATAGGATTCAAGTTTTAGCTTCAGGTAAAGATCATGAATTCAATAAATGTTTAGGAAATGCTTTTACCTCTGCGTTGCAAGATTTTGGTATGAGTTGTAAAGTAACCTCAGAAAAAAGAAACTTAGGTGAATATAGTTTACAGCCAGACATTCAAATTATTTTTGATAAAAGAAATATTATTTGTTTAGAACCAACCTGGAGAACAACTGGTATTGAACGAGAGGGGAAACGAACTCAGAATACTTTAACAACAGGCCATATACAGAAGTATGTTTTAGAAAAAATAATGGAATATCTCAAAGTTATTGGATTGTAAAATTTCCACTTAACGAAACCATGCAACTGACCGAGGACCAGTCCCGTTTTAGTGGACGCGCATAAGAAGTTGAGGAAGTTGATATGCCAGCATATGAAACGGGAATAATACACCGAAATATTCACTAGAATTTAAGTTGAAAGCGGTGCAATGGATTCGGTTTCATGATGGTATTGCAAACACCTGAATGAGGTCTGATACAAACGGAGAAAATTTTGAGTCAGGACGATTTAACATTTGAACATCTGCCGCTTCAATATGAATTAGTTCAGTCGGTATGTTCAGCATTTTTACCAGAAGAAAATGTCGTTGCAGCGGTTTTACTGGGCTCATTGGCTTCAGGCCAAGGGGACCGTGTTTCAGATGCTGACATCCTCGTTTTCACACAAAATGGTTTTCATCAAGCGGCAGAATCCTGCTTTTCCTCCTTCGAATCGGGTAAAGAGATCTTCTATTGTCTCGACGGTTTTCACAGTGAAAATGCGTATTTTAAAAAATACATTTTTAACGATTTGACCAGTGCAGAAATCCATTGCCTGGATTTAAATGAGCCTTTTGAAATCTCTAAACCGTACAAGGTGCTATTTGATAAGGCGGATGTCGTAAATACCAGACTAACGGACAAACCGGCTCCAAAACACGAAGACTTTCCGGCTTATACGAATGGTGACAAAGGTCTGATCTGGGAACTTTTCGATTGCATAAAATGGCTGAGTCGTGACAATCATGAGTTAGCAAAATCTTATCTAAAAAAGCTATCAGATAAAATTTAACCGTATCAGAAATTTTCTCGGTAAACCGATTGTTCTATGCGAACTGGGTCATTCAAACATGCAAATCCTTTATTTATTGCTAATCATCCCTTGTTATGTCTCAGCAGAAATAAACCTAGACTTACAATCCCAACTTTTAGAAATGGCGAAAGTTGATCAGGAAATCCGTAAAGAGCTGGGTGAATCTGGTTGGCATAAATCGTCAAAGGCGTTACAGGAAAAGGCATTGCTGATAGATGAACGAAACACTCAACAACTAAAATCCATTCTGAATGGACGTTCTTGGTTTACAGCAGCAGAAGTGGGTAAGGAAGGGATTAACTCAGCATGGTTAATTGTTCAACATTCACCGGATATTGATTTCCAGGAGAAAATGCTTCCGTTGTTGGAGCAATCTTACTTGAATCGGGAAGGTGTGACGGGGCAAGAGGTCGCATTATTGACTGACCGCGTACGTATAGACAAAGGTCACAAACAACTTTATGGTACCCAGGCCAATTTGAGTGACGGAGCAATTGTATTCAAGCCCATCGAAAACCCTGAGACAGTTGATGAGAGAAGAGCCGAGATGGGAATGCCACCGCTAGAATTTTATAAAAAGCTCTTAGAAGAAATGTACGGTCTCAAAGACCATCCAGATATCGATTTGAATTAAAAATGCAGATCACAAAGCATGTTAATAGCACCAATTCATGCGGGTTCAGACTCCTCTGTTCAGGATGATGAACAGTATGAACTGGTTTTGGTTTAGGGCGTTAGCTTTCATGGAGAAAAATGTGAAATTATCACATGCCAACTTGTGGGTAGTAGCATTGTTTAGTGGTCAAGCCTTTGCGTTTGATGCTGATCTTAAAAATGTTTTGGGATATCCGATCGGTATTGCTTTGCCGCAAGAGCTTGTTGGTGAGGCTCAAAATGATTATCCAACAAGGTTAATTACACTTAATGTTCTGGATTTTTCAGAGATAAAAATATTTGATGAAATTTAAGTTCAAATAATCGAATCAAATAAAAAGGTGTACTCAATTAGTGCCGAAAAATATTTTCCAGATGCATCTGCTTGTTCAATAGAATTGAAATCAATATTTGATGTTCTTGACCGGAAGTATAAAAAATTAAAAGTTGAAAAAACCATTCATGTTTCAGGTAAGGTATTTTCAATATTTGATGGGTATTTATCAAAGGATGGAGAAAGAAAACTTTCGATTAGCTTCGGTCAAAAAGGTTCTCAGCACATGTTAATGCTTTCAGCAAGAGATATAAGTTTATCAATTGATGCGAATAAGCTTTGGTCTCAGTATTAAAAGTTAGCAAGATCTTCAATTGGATCTGGTATGTGCTTTAAGACGCGTTCCTTCATGTTATGGCTGAAATGACCATCATGGGTTTGTATTGAGGTTTGTGTTTGGGGCGTGTTGTGGTCATTTGCCCTGTTCTTGGCCGCGGGTAGATTTCAGGGAAGCTGACTGCCGATGAATCTGAATGAGGCTTTCCATTCTTATTGCAGCATCACTTTCAGGGCCGGTTGTGCGAATGTTTATCTTTGCTCTTGGCCTGATGTGAAAAGGAGGAATCATGGCGCTTTTGGTTATTGCTGTCCCGGAAATCTCTGAGCAAGACTACAACAAGATTCAAGCTTACAGAGCAAAACATGATGGTTTGTTCTATACCGTGGTTGAGCCCCATTTCACGCTGGTTTTTCCTGTTTTCGATATTGCTACTGAGACATTTACGCAAGAAGTGGCGTCGATAGCTCGAGGATTCATACCATTCGAATTCAAAATACGATGCTCTACCATCAATAAGGATGCGTTCAACGATTACTATCATGTTTTTCTTGTCCCTGATGAAGGATATAGCCATCTGGTTAAATTACATGACAGGCTGTACGAAGGTGCTTTTTCAGAAAACCTGCGTTTAGATATAGATTTTATTCCTCACATCGGCATCGGAAATAGTTTGAATCCAAAGGCGTGCCAGGAAATGGCTGGCCATTGGAATCGGACAGATTTTTGTATTTCTGGCAATATCTCAAGCTTACAAGTTGTTGAATATGACTTTGATTCTGAACAGTTAAGCCATGTTGCAACCTTTGCTTTGGGAAACATATGATAAAACTCGTACTTCACCTCACTTACTTCATTTCACTCATTGATTCTGTCCCTCAACCGTTCTTGTCTTTATTCCGGGCATAATCCCCGTATTGGTTGAATAACGACTCCAAAACGATCACTCAAATGACTCATGTGATGGTTGTCCCAAACAAGGGCGTTTCCTTTCCCTTTCATGTATCCACTGCCGCCTAAGCTGTTCAACTAAATGCATTATTTGAGTGTAAGGGATTAGATGTACAAGTTTTCTCACATTGGGATCATTGGTTTGACTTTGGTTTTGGGCGGCTGCGGAAATGATGTGAACGTCGCAAGGCTGAATTTTGATCGGCCGGTTGCTGATGGTTTCTCGCTGAATGATGACGAGAAGATTCAGCCGGTTTATCTGGATGGGCTGCATCAAATATTAAAAGAGGCTGGTATCGCGCCAGAGGTCGTGAAGATTCATTTTGATGATGAAAAACGTAATGTGAGAAGCCTGCTATTAAGCACATCCGAGAAGAACAAGATCACTGAAACACAAAAGGCTTCGATTCAAAGTGCATTCGAAAAAATTCTGGCGGTTAAAAAAAGCACGATGAATGTTCGCTTTTTACTTCGTCCCGAGGATATGGAGACAGAAAAAACGGAATATCGCGAGGAAGCAGCGAGATTGAAAAATGAATTCACAACGGAGCTGACCGTGAAGGAAGTTATGGTTGGCATTTCTTACAGTATGATGGATTCGCTTCTGATGGCGATGCAAGGCACAACACAGACTGAGGGAGAGGCGTTCTGCACGGTTGCGATGACACTGTCTCCAGCGTTGCCATTTAGTGCGATTGTCGTGGACCATAAAGATGAGAAGCCTGTCGGTATGTCCGTTGTGAGAAGTCGTTATGCCGTGCCTACGGATATCCGGTTCGCATATCCTCATCTGCAGGCCAAACTGGATAATCATCAGATTCTGCTTTCCACTGAAATCACCAATAATTCCCCGCGTGAGTCCCTCCGGCGCATCCAGGGGAGAGGGGGCATGAACCAGCTAGAGATCGAGCTGGGCTCACTGGGTACAGTCAGCCACGAATATGGCAAGGTTGATTATTCAACCAGTTCTTCTCTTGATCAAAGGTGCCGCAACATGGCGGCTCAATTAGGCAGGCCGTTTACCTTCACCATGGGGGATTCATTGGATCGGCTGGAGTCGGTTACTTTTTATTAATTTGAGATCATGCCTGTTTTGGATAACCAGAGCCGGATATCCAGGACAGGCCGTTTTCAAAGTCATTCAGCCCTGAGTATTTGAATGATGTGATTTTCCAGAAAGCATGAATGGGACAGTCATGGAACAGCAGTTTATCCAGGTCAATTTAAAAGATAAAAATTCATTAAAAGAAGCCATTTTCACGTTTCAATCTCAACTGCGGTATGCTTACCAAACCGGTGAACTGATTCATCGAGTCGGTGGTTTTATTTCCCACGATAAAAAGCAGTTTCAGCCTTGCGACCTGTTCAACCCAGATCAGTTTAAGGCGATCTTCCTGTTGCGCAGTGACTACGAGCTTGAGTCCGAACCCGTGGAAGCCCTGACGGATGAAGCGCTCGTCAGGCTCAGCAAAGATGATGCGTACCTGCGTTTTTCCCACATGGTGGTGTTTCAGCACGCATTAGAACAGGAAGACCTGAAACCCCTGATCGTAGCGTTCTGTGAAGAACTGGTGGAATTCAGCCTGCGGGTGAATGCTTCCAACGAACTGTTTTTCTCATCCAGCATGCTGTTTGGTATTTACCTGCTGGTGTTACTGGCGGAAAAATACCCGGAATATGCTTATCTGATTGGCGAGTATTATCCGGAAGACAGTGACTTTAACCAGATCATGTATCACGGTGCTGATTATATGGCGTATCTGTTCTATCAGCATGGGTACAGTAATCTGGTGCTGGATGCGTACGCCAGCTGTCATTTTGACGGGATGTTTGGCTGTATCATGACGCATTACATGGAATCGGAAAATTTTGTCCCCGATCTGCTGAATTGCTTCTTAGCCGACGAAAGCCGTTATCAATATTACAAAGAGGCCCTGATTCAGGCATTGAAACGCCGGCCAAGAAATATTGCGGATGATGATCCCTTTGTCCGGATGGAACATGGTTTCAGTCAAGTCAGCGATGCTTATGATGATGACGACGAGTTTGCAGATGAGCTGATCTCGCGGGAAGAAGCCGAGGGTGAGTTTGATGATCTGAACTTTCATGGCCGGACCATCGCAGAGGAGCGCGAGGTATTGCGTCAGGCGATGTACGAAGCGGTCAAAGATGTGCCTCTGAAAGATCTCTGGTATTACGATCAGCCCGTTTATGATGAGACAACTACGCTGGCCGATATTCAGGATGACCCTTTCTATCAGGAATACGACGAGTATAACGAGTACGAGACCAACAAAAGCTTTTTTCTGAAGTGCTTCGAGAATGGCGAGCAGATTCTGGCTTACATTGAAGAGAATCAGCACCCCGAAATTCTGGAACAGTTACAGCCGGTCAATCTCAGAAAGCTGGCATTTGAGCACAAACACTATATTTACAAGCGTTTTGAATATTTCGGCTCCGACGGAATGCGGCTGTCATCTGACCTGGAGCAGGATGTGACCCTGGAAGACATTATTGAGCGCTTCCTGGTGACCTATCAGAATCCGGACAGCTTCTACATTGACGATGACGGTGAAGCGGCACAGAACGACAAGTGCCTGCGAACGTTGGATGTGCTGGTGCGCTTGATGGGCAAAAAAGAGCTCAGTGGCACTGAATTGAAAATTATCTCGGATGACTTTGAGCTGTGCAGTAAAAAAGAAGCGGCTTCCCGTTTTACCATCAGAGCGCTGAGTGCTGCAGAGATTCGGCAGAGGCTTTACGACCTGATTAACGAACCATTGGTGAGCCATTTCGGTCTGACACGCCTTCAGGAGATCCACGGACTTTATCAGCGGGATAAAGCTGATTTCGGTGAGATACTCAACGATATTATTCTGCGCGCGTATGAAGATACCCCCAAGGATCTTCTGGCGGTCGTTCCTTCGCTGAATCAGGCCGAATATGCAAAAGGGGCTCAGCTGCTGTCGGTCGCCTATATTTTGTCTCAGGAATCAAATGGCTTCTTTGCTGATCCGGCGCTGGAACCTTTATGGGCGTTTTATCACAAGCATCTTTTCCAGAGTTGCTATCGTGAACTGGAAAACCTGAATGCGTTGAGGCATTCGTTTGACGATGAAGATAGGGATAGAGCCACGCGACTGATAGCCGGCATCAAAGCCTATATTAATTCACAAGCGAAAGCCTCCGGCGGTTTGTTTGCCCGTTTCATGCAGCAGTCGGCTCAGGAGGAACAGGCCGATGAAGCTGTTTCCAGTGATCAGGCGCTTCACTTTGCCCGTGAATTGCTCATTTCGGGCGAAGCGGAAGAGGAAGAGGATGAGGAGGAGAGAACGTCACTCTTCGTGTCTGATGAGATCGGCATGATTTTGGCTTCCGTGCTGTATGCGGCCCGGGTGGCAAAAAAAACACAGAAGAAGCAACTGCTGAGTCTGTATGAATTGATTTTGCAGCTGTTCCCGTCGAAAACCCTGTTGCTCAGCTTTATTGAATTCTCCGCGGGCGACCAGTTCTGCCGCGATGCGACCGCAGAAGAGGTGGAAGCTTTCTGTGATGTCCTGTCTGAACTCAAAATGGACGAGAAGTATGTTTTCCTGTCCCGCATCTTAGTGGTGCATCAGACCAACGAGTATGAGGATGATCTGGAAGACTTCAGTGACGACAATGGTCTCAAGCGTCTGTACCAGACAATGCTCAATATTTATCGCCATAAAGATGAAGTTGACCCTGATGAGCCGCCGATGCTGGCTGCACGGGAGAAGAAGATTGCAGCAGCAATCACCGCTGCAGTCGATCTACTGAATACAGAGAGCAAGGAGAAATTCCTGAGCTTTATCTGAGGCGAGAGCAAAGAGACAGAATCCTATCAAAACCCCGCATGATGCGGGGTTTTTTATCGGCTGGTGTCAGCGTGAAAGTCTATTGATCGTGGCTGGCACATTTGTTCCGGTAAACACTCCGTTACGGTATTTTTGTTCTATGCCGCTCTGCCTTGAACTAGTATGGCCCACCTGCAATTCTCTGCTTAAAGGGCGAAAAATGAAAAAAACAATCACGGCATTCTTTCTGATCTCTGCTTTAGTTGGGTGTGGGGATGCAACGAATGCAATGAATCAGGCGCAAGAAGCTGCCAGCAAGGCCGTGGATGGCTTTCAGAAACAAGTTGAATCGGTTGATTTGAGTCAGATGAATTTTGACCGGTTAGGTGACGCAGCGCAGTCGGCGAAAGATTTTGCCGCTTCAGTGGAGAAAGTGGCTGAAACCGATCTGAGCGATCCTACCGCGTTCATGGCTGCAACAGAGCAAATTGCAAATGCGTATCGCTGTTTCATTGATTCATCCTCAGAGGCAACGGCAGAAAGCCTGATGGATAAAGTGCTGTCATCAGTCAAAGATAAAGATGTGATGGCGCTGATTGAAAAGGGGATGGAAAAAGCGAAGACGGCGAAGGAATGCGTGAGTTAAGCTGTTGTCTTTGAATGATCAGGCTGACATGCAGACTCAAAGCATACGACATGAGGAGGGTGCTTTGAGTTTGCCGTAAAAGTCCATGGTAAATGATGAAAACAAGGAGGTTTCAATGCGCAAGATACTGACTGGCGGTTGCTGCTGCGGAAGCGTTGCCTATACGCTGGAAGATCAATTCAGCAGTTTCTACTTTTGTCACTGTGAACAGTGCAGAAAGATGACGGGTTCTGCGCACGCTTCGAATCTGTTCACATCACCTGAAAATATCACGTGGCTTCATGGGCAGGATAAATTGAAGCGTTACGATGATCCGGTGCGTTCCTTTACCCAGGTGTTTTGTACGGCGTGTGGTTCCGCTTTGCCCTATCAGTCAAAAAGTGGCAAGAACCTCGTTGTGCCGGCCGGCAGCCTGAATGATGAACCATCGAAAAAGGTCGATGCCCGCATTTTTTGTTCAGAGCAGACGGCGTGGCACCGGGCCGGATTAAATTATCCCGAATTTGATAAATTTCCGGGATAAAGCGCATCGAAAAATTGCCAGTTCGAAAAGGAGAGTCATGAAGCCTGATTTAGTCGGTCATCGTGTCTTATTACGGACGATTCATCATGCCGATGCTGAGGACCTGTTCGAAATCTATGGTGATGTACAGGTGATGGCCTTTGCTTCCGATCCTGTGTTCAGCGCTGTGGAAACAGTTCATCAAATGATCGAGAGTGTTATTCGGCTTGAGCAATCTGAGGAATCATTCGAATGGGCAATTGTGGAGAAATCGACAAATAAAGTTATCGGAACCTGTGGTATTCACAGTTTTAGTGCATGCGGTTTATCGTGTGAGCTGGGTTGCCTGCTGAATGCAGCGTATTGGCGGCAAGGATATATGTCTGAATCGCTTCAGTTACTGATCAATTATGCATTCTCTCAAGGCATCAGGACGCTCAATGCAGATGTTGACCGGCGAAATGCCCGTTCACGCGCATTGTTTGAGAGACTGGGTTTCGACCAGCAGGAAGGGGGTTATCGGTTAAGGAATATATCGGCTAAGGGCCCATGACTTCTGAGAGAAAACATTTATGTCCTGAACCCATTTCCAAGGCCGTCTGACAGATCAACCTCCCAACACTGCTGCCGTCTTATGGCGAATTGGATGCTGCCTAAGAGGAATCAGGGGGTGACGGAATAAAGTATCAGTTACAATGCAAATAGAAGTGAATCATTCAGGGTGTTTGGTTCATCAGCGAGTATTTCGGAATTAAATGAATGTTTTATCAGCGTGATATTATGAGTGTTTTAAACACCTTGGAAAATCTGGCTCACATTTTACTGTCTGATTGCTGAATGTTTTCTAAAGGGAATTCAAAGTCACTCGAGTAAATTTATTTCGGTCGTTTAAAAAAGTTTTACCTGTCATTACGCTCTCGCCAACTGACCTTTCTCTTTATAGTCAGGAATACAAATAATCCTTATTTGATGATGTTCTCATTTGTGTATGTGAGACAAAGGCATATTATGTTCAATATTTTAAAGTCACTTGGCCGGTCAGATTCATCCACTTCATTATTCTTCAATAAACAGGTGTTTGCGATTTTACTGTTTGCCAGTGCAAATGCGGCGGTGAACCCCTATAAAAATATATTTGGTGTCGATGTCATCGGATTACCTGAGATTTATTACAGTCTGGTGATTTTATTCTCAGGCGTCATTATTACCTTCTTCAGCATTTACTTTGGCATGAAGTCGGATAAAGAAGGGAGTTTTGTCAAATTCATCGTGCTTTGCAGCGTTTGTGGGATCTTAGGGAACATCGCCGTTTATGTCTGGCCGAATACGCTGACCTACTTTTTAGCGAACTGTCTGCTGCTGCCCGTATTCTGTGTGCTGAATTCACTGATTTTTGGGTATGCCGCGGCCAAACGGAATGTGGAAGGAGCAGCGAATGCTCATCATGAAAATGCGGCCCTTCGATCAACCTATTCCATGGGATATGTGCTGACATTAGGCATGATTGGCATGCTGGCCTTACAAAAAGAAGAGTTGATCTTCATTTGGCTGTTTTCAGGGATCATGTGCTGTCTCATTTTTACGCTTTATCTGAAAGAAAAGTTTGTGAATGAAAGCTATCAATCTGAGCTGTCTTCAGAGCCTGTGTCCAAGGTATTTCACCGTAAAAATATCTTGAAACTGGTGAGTGTTTCTCTGGTCACCAACATGCTGTTTACGCTGGATGCAACGGTACCTTTTATTATTGTGAATCAGGTTAAGGGAGAGTATTCGGATATCGGTATCTTTGAAGCCTGTATTGCAGTGTTCGAAGTGTTCTTTATTTTCTACTGGTCGAAGACGGCACAGCGCAAGAAAACATCCGGGGTCATTATCACGGGTGCATTTATCTTTTCTGTCTCTACCATGTTATTGTCCGTCACGCAGGATATTATTCATGTTTATCTGTTAATCCCCATGATCGCGCTGGGGGCCGCTTGTTTAATCAGTATTCCGATTGGTTTTTTACAATCACTGGCTGAAGGGCGGCCTGGTATCGGCAGTTCATTACTTTCCATTTCATTTTTTATCTCTTCATCTGTTTCATCGATTGTCTACTTTATTGGTAATTATTTCTTCGATATCGGAAAAACCATTTTTATTTCTTCGGCTGTCGGTTTGTTGGGGTTATTGATTCTTTACCTCGCCGACAGACGATAATTTTAAACCCGAAAGGGACTTTTAATCAGGGAGAAAATATGTCGACGTTTTGTGTAGTCGGAGGAGGGCTTGCGGGTCTCGAATTCGCGCTTCATTCCGCCGTGAAGGGGAACAAAATTGTGGTTTATGAAGCCGGGCCAGATCTACGAAAAGGCCATGTTCATTTTGATACCCGGGTGCTGGCGGGTGACGAAAAGAAAGTGCACTGGACAGCAGATGCACACTGGGCCATTGGCGGAATCAGTGAACGCCTGGGCGGTCGCTCGCTGTGCTATCACGGTGTCATGCTGCCACTTGAACCCCAAGCGCTGGAAAGCTGGCCGGAAGTCTGGCAAAAACGCCTGAACGGTGCTGGTGGACTCTATCGTCAGCTGCAGCAGGAATTCAACGAGAAATATCCGGAAATGACCCGGCAGCAGACGGTCAGCATGCCTTTGAAGCATGCACCTCAGGCGGCCGTTGTCGGGGAGCATGCTGCGTTTTCGTCTTACAGCCCTTTATATCAGCTTGAACCATTTGTCCGGGACGGGGTGATCAACATTGAGCGTGCCACCATTGCCAGAGTAGACAAGAAACCGGAAGGGTTTTATCTGATTGACGAACAAGGCCAGACGATGAATGAAGTGCCGTTTGAGCGATGCATTCTCTCGGCCTCGGCACTGGTAAATAACAAGATTATTACGCAATCGCTGGGACACTCAACGACCGCCCGGGTGACTGATCACTACTGCCTGGGGATAGCCGTGAAAACCAAAGGCGGCGACCGGATTGCTGATTATCGCCATGAAATGCTGTGGCATGGTTTCAGTGAGCATCACGATCTCAATGCCAATATTTTTGTCGTTGAACGCCCGAACTTCGAGCGTGGGGAGCGCCTGATATTACTGATGGCGGTGATGGAGCAAAACCCGGAGCAGTCTGAATTCAGTGAGCTGCACTGTCGATACAGTGAAGGGAAAACCACGCTGGAAATCCAGTCGAATCATGCTGCTGCCGCGGTTGAGAATTATAACCAGCTTGCCAGACGGATCGTGGACTTTGCCAGTGATCAACTGAACACAAAGTTAGTGCCTTTGTTTGACACGCTCACAGAGCAATCGGGCGCATTCTTCGGAGCAACAGAAGGAACCGAGCTTGATCAGGCACTGGATGCGCTGAATCAAACTGAAAAAGCCGATGTGTACACACGATTTGTATTCCCTTATGGCGCTTATGAGCATGAAAGCTGCACGCATCCCATTGGCGGCAGCGGTGATATTGCACTGACCGAATCATTGGAGCTTACGTCCATGCCGGGCGTGTATGCCATCGGGCCCGGGGCATTTCCCCGGCTGGGTATTGCGAACCCTGCATTAACGATTTGTTCTCTCTCCCGTTGGCTTGCCTCACATCTTTAAGTAGGAAAAATCATGAGTAAACTTGCAATTCAAGGCGGCACCCCAGTGATTTCAGAAGCTTTGCCTGCCTGGCCAAGTCTTGACCTCTCTGTGATGACCGAGATCGAATCTGTCCTGAAAACCGGCGAAATTAACTATTGGACCGGTAAACGGGGCATGGCTTTTGAAACCGAATTAGCTGCCTATCTGGGCGACGGATATGTTGTCACCACAACCAACGGGACGTCTGCACTGCACACGGCATTTGCTGCGCTGGGGATTGGTTCGGGCGATGAGGTGATCTGCCAGTCTTACACTTTTATCGCCACTGCATTTTCAATTCTCCAGGCGGGAGCTTTGCCGGTATTTGCTGATGTTGATTATACCCATACACTGAACCCGCAATCCGTCGAAAGTAAAATTACCGAAAAAACCAAAGCGATTGTTGTTGTGCATACTTTTGGCGTGCCGACTGACATGGATGCCATCATGGCTATCGCCAGAAAGCACAACCTGAAGGTCATCGAAGACTGTGCACAGGCGTTAGGGGCTAAATATAAAGATGCTTATCTGGGCACGATTGGCGATGCCGGCTGTTTCAGTTTCTGCCAGAGCAAGCACATAACAACCGGCGGTGAGGGCGGTGCCGTCTATGTGAACTCGGAAGATCTGGTCTGGAAATGTCGTTCTTTCCGCGATCATGGCTATGACGTTGCCAAAAGACTGGGTCTGTTCGAAATTGCTCAGAAACTTCCTTATATTCACACGCAGGTTGGTTTCAACTACCGGATGACTGAGATTCAGTCTGCTATTGGTCTTTGCGAGTTGTCCCGTTTCAAAGCAACGGCACTGGATCAGCGTATCCGAAACGGCCGTTTTCTGAGTGCATTGCTTCAGGAGCATCCTCTCGTTCTGCACGCTCCGGCAGATGATGAGGTTCGGGTAAACTCATTCTGGTGGGCACCATTTGTGCTTGATATCAGCCTGCTCAACTGCGATCTCAAAACGTTCATCAAAGCAATTGAAGCAGAAGGCGTACCCGGTTATCCGGTGCCATGGCCGGAAGTTTATAACGAAGAAGCATTCCAGAAACAAAATGGATTTGGCACCAATAATTATCCGTTTAATGACCCGGCGCATCGTCAGATTGATTACACGCAAACCGACTGCCCGGCGGCAAGACAATTGGGTGATACATCCATCGTCTTCCATACGCACCCGGTCTATTCAGAACAGCATATGGCGCTTTTCGCCGCGGCATTCAACAAAGTTTATGAGTACTACAAGAAGTAGTTCTGCGCTGATGCAATAACGTTTGAAGTGAATAAAATCGCCTCCTTGATTTGGGGGCGATTTTTTACCGCCCTGAAGCTTGTCCTAAGCCACAGATATATAATCAAAAAGACGCCAAATGGTGAAATCTGTCCCATATCGAAATATCATGCGATGTTCTTTCAGAACAGACCTGCCGGGTAACTTCAGTGTTAAGAGCGGTAGCGTGTCTGTTCTGGTGCAGATCCGTCAGGTCGCTCTTTGGGATGTATTTGAAGATGCCGGAATCAGCAATACAGAGGCATCGCTGAGACCTGACAGCGTCAAGTCCCATGTCAGTTGTTGTTCAATCTGAGGTTAAGATGAATTTAGATTTTACTGTCTCACCATCTGAAGATGAGATATCTGAAATATATCGTGGTTTAGTTGAATATAATGAACCACATTTTCCTGATCTTGATGAGAAAGGTTTTGGTGCTTTCATTCGGGATGAAGATGGCAAAATTCTTGGTGGTTTAGTCGGGAAGGTCATCTTGAGCAGCCTTCATGTGAACTATTTTTGGTTATCTGAGCCGATCCGTCGGTTAGGTCTTGGAAGCAAACTCATTGATTCTGTTGAGTCAGAAGCCAGAAGTCTGGGTGTAAAAAACATATACCTGGATACGTATACATTCCAGGCACCCGGATTTTATGAACGGCTTGGCTTTAAAGAGGTTGGCCGATATACAGACTTTCCGAAAATTGGGGTTGATAAAATTTTCTATCAAAAGAGCTTGGCTTAAAATGAGCACAGCAAGTAAAGCAAGCCGGAACACACTGAAACCCGAAGATTTCGGTAGCGAGTGAGCAGTATTTAGCGATCAAGTCTATCTTTCTGAATGGCATGCTGAATATGCGTAGAATTGGGTGATGTATATTCGCATGCCGGGAACTCGGTTATGTTTGTCTCTGCTTCCACCAAGTGGTTTTTAAATGAATCGTCAGTCATTACTCCAGATCGCAGTTGTATGCCTTTTCATGCTTATGGTCGGCCTGTGTTATTTTAATACGATAGGAATTTCAGCATATTATGATGGGTCTAACCCAGTAGGCTATGAAGGACGTTATGTTGTCGGCTTTACATTGCTGTATTCAGCGGTGGTTTGGATGCCATATTTATGTTTGATGCTTTTGTTTCATAAACGATTCAATAAACGATGCATCATCGGTTCGTCAATCCCTTTTACCTTGATCGCAGCGACAGGAATTTGGTTTGTTGCCACTGGGGTCTAGAGACAGGATATTATATTAATTTTAGGATGAAATAACATGAATTCTCTATTTACATATGTTTTAGCTCTTAAAGAGAAAGTGAATGGCGTGTCAGTTCTGGAGCAAGAATTTCATCAGAGTACGGCTGTAGACGGAGACATCATGATTGAAAAAAGAGAATTGGTTGTGAAGTTTGAAAATGGTGTGATATTAAAAAATCAGGTCGAACGCGATCAAACGAATAAATATAGTGAACAAGCATGTCCTGAGTGTTGGATCAGCTATGAAATCATTTCCCAACCGGCAGAGATGGAAATTACGCCGAAGAAAAAAACATTTACGAATCAGTGCCAAGAATCTTTCTGGATTAAAATTAAAAAAATTCAATCAAGCACATAAATATTTTTTATGGTTTTGGTCACTCAAAACCAAATATTTTCATTTCTAGGGCGATATATCACAAATTAATCAAATAAATTCGATTTCTTTGGCGATTTCTTGCAGAGTATTACTCCAGTAAAGTGGCCAGTTTTGTTGAGTTAGGTTTGGCTATTTTATAAATGATATGTGCTTTGTACTAAGAGAGAATGAAAGCAATTAAAGTCATCTCGGATTTTGAATGCCATCCTCTTTGGCATTCTGACAGCAATGAAGTAGGTAAAATTGGCTCATCAGACCTGATCTTTTCTGCGTCACTTGCGTCTGAGTTGAACGCAAGGCATGTACTTGTGATTTGATTTTTAGTCAAGCGTATCCTCTGATTTTTGCTTTAAAAGCAAAGAAGAATAGCTTAGCTTAGTTTTTTCAGAAGACTATTATCTGGCAAAGCACGTAAAAGAAGAGCAGTAGCAATATTACTTCTGTATATTTTGCTGTTGATGAAAATTGAGAAATCAGTGTATGAATATCTTCTTCCTGACGGAAGAACATCATTACTTCTCTGTGTTTTGAGGGGAAATCACCGATGAAGGTAATCTGTTTATTTATAATTGCTTTGTTGGCTGGTTGTCAGATGACACCAACGGCAGAACAAATTGCAGAACGAAACAATCGCGTCAAGCAATACCTTGAAATGCTCGAGACATTAAATCAATATAGGGGACGCCTTGAAAGTAAACATGCAGTTCCAACGAAATTGAATCTTTGGGCAGCTCTAGTTAAAAACAGAATTGATAATCATTTTATCCACATAGAATCATTTAAAAATAGTCATTTTAAAATGAGAGTTATTTTGGATGATAACGGTTTTGTTAAAAGCACTGAATTTATTTCATCGTCAGGTCGTAATGAAATGTTTGATGTTGCAAGTGATGAATTGAAAAAATTAGCACCATTTCCTGTTTCTGGTTTATCTGAAGAGGATAAAAAAATCGCACAAAACTTTGTTGTCATATTTGAATATGAATAATCCATATCCTGATTCAGTCCCACATTTGATGGTCGGAATGTTAGGTGCTTTGAGCATCATTTTTACTCTTTGCATCCTGGCGATTTATGTCGATTCACATGGTAAAACAAATTTCGTCGCGGATGTTGGTATTGTCTATGGCAATAAAATCGAGCCTGATGGCTCGCCATCGGACAGGCTGGAAGCAAGGTTAGCCGCAGCACTTTACCTGTATCAGCATCATCAGATTGAAAGCATTTTCGTCAGTGGCGGAACCGGGCCGGAAGGCTTTGATGAAGCGATGGTAATGAAAGACTATTTGATTGTGAAAGGCATCCCCTCAAAGGATATTGATGTTGATAGCAGTGGCATCAATACACATTTAACTTCATTGCATGCGGTGTCTAAGTTCGGGCAGGGGATGTCGGTTGTTGCAATTTCACAACGCTACCACCTCTCTCGCGCAAAGCTTTCATTAAAACATGCAGGATTTGATGAAGTTTACGGTTATGCGCCTGATTATACTGAGCTGCGCGATACTTACTCATACGTCCGTGAAGTGCCTGCATGGCTGAAATACTGGATGAAAGGATTATGACTGCAGCGATGTTGAACCGCTCCGATTGCGCGCTTCCTTGGTACATGTGTTGATGGGATCATTGTGCTGTCTTTTCGTTGGATCCAGCACAGACTGAATACAGCGTTTGTCCTCTAAGGTTTCTCCTGCCATCTTTAATCTGTTACAGACACCACAGTAAATGCTGACTGGATCCGGGTTCAAAGCGACGCTCTCTATCTGTCAGAGGATCAGCGCGGGCCCCGCCCATTGGTTTGAAAGATAGGGGAGATGTGGCTATGGGAGTCAAAGGTGGATGCTTATGTGGCAGCGTTTCTTATAAGGTAACAGGGCAGCTCCTTGAAGCCAGTAACTGCCATTGTTCAATGTGCAGGCGACAACATGGCGCAGCGTTTGCGACTTATGCAGATGTAAATCCGACTGATTTTCATTGGGTGGATGGGAAAGAATTTTTGCAGGTCTACGAAACGCCACAAGGCAATGGATGGTGCTTTTGTAAAGCGTGCGGCTCGACTCTGGCCGGGACGGAAGATGGCCAGGTTACAAGCATCACGCTCGGGACAGTTCAGGGCGATCCGGGAATAACGCCTCAGTCTCATATTTTCGTATCGTCTAAAGCGCCCTGGTATCAAATCACCGATTCGCTTCCCCAATTGGAAACGCGAGCCCCGGGCAGCAAAAGATCATCGTAAGCATCGGGGGCCAGATTTATGCCACTGATGCTCCATCTTTCGGTGAACTTAAACGGAGTCAACTGACTTTATCTGGTGAATAAACCAAATTATCTTGAGTGCAGAGACGCCCGGCATAGTGCTGATTTGTACCGGTTATTATTTTCAATTAAGGCATCTATCGGATAAAGCAATGTGTCCAGAATTGCAGACGAAAGGATATCAGCGATTGATATCGGGAGCATGAGGACGATTGCCGGCGGAGCATTTACAAATAACGAAAAATTGCAATTAGCCGCATTTTCCAGTGCGTAATCAAAGCCAGCATATTCATTCCCATTTTGATGATTCTCACCCACTCGGGCAATGATACTGGAACAGCCTGAAATCGAAATGGCGAGTATGATGATATAAAGTATTTTCATGGTTTTATTTTTGAAGAGGACTGCTGATTAAAGGCGACTCTTATACACAGATATTTAGTGAAATGTAAAGCCTCAAACTTATTGATAAGTTTAAGTTTTATTTAAGCTCAGTTTCAGACAGCAATGAACAGGTAGCATGAATTGTGATCCGGTTACCTTTGCGGTTTCAGCAATAGGGAGCTGTAACGAACCAATCCTTCTTTTGCATGCCATGGGCGGTGAATGAACCGATTGAATGAGTGGCGGTTAAAAAACGACTACTATCATTACAGCGGCATTGCGCGACAAATTCTGGAACCGGAGTTGCTGCTCCATCTCTATCCGAAATCACCTTGAGCCCAGAGGGCAATGCCTCACATGTTGTTTGACCAGACGCTCGACAGTGACCGTCTGCCTCTGCGCTGGCACATGTGATTTCTGGCGGTGTAAGGAAGGGCACATGAACTGGAAATTTGCATATGCGATCGGCTTTCATCCCTGGGAGGATACCGATCAGGAATTTTTTCAATCTTTAGCTTTGCAGCTCGTTCGCGCAGAGCAGGATCGTGAGCCGCCATACGGGCGTGCCCTGGATATTGGCACAGGCAGTGCTATCTGGGGAATTGAACTGGCCAAGCGTGGCTGGGAGGTGACCGGTGTGGATTTTGCTGAGAAGGCGCTGGAAAGAGGACGTGAGCGGGTTCAGGCTGAGGGTGTGGAGATGACGATAGTACAGGGAGACGTCACCCGGCTTTCAGAAACTGACGTGGGTTCTGGCTTCCGGCTGATTCTGGACACCGGTACGTTTCACGATTTCAACACTGAACAGCAGCGCGATATGGCTCGATGTGTGGATGCTTTGGCTACCCCGGATGCCACTGTGATCCTGTTATGCTGGCCGCGACGTATTCGTCCGTTGATTCGTGGCGTCGATCGTGAAGAAATCGAGACTGCATTTGCCGGTTGGCAGATCACCAGCGTTGAGCCGTCTTTCTTCAAGCTGCCGCCCTTACTGGAATGGGTCCTTCGTCCGGACGAGCATTGGTATTGTTTGCGTCGTGTAAGAGACCTGTATTGATCCATGGGGCAGGTTTTGATTGTTCACCATTCAGAAGGAAAGTGTTTATTTTCCAAATGATCTGATGTTTGAAAATCACAAATAAGTGACAGCGCTGATACTTGCTGGCACGGGAGTGAAACTATATTTAGTTGCATTAACCTCATTCATATCAGGTTTTGTCTGTGAATATTGAATCGCTGCTCTTGTCTCTCAATTCTGGCAATGAAAGAGAAATCTCGGATTTGTCATACAGGGTTTTGAATATACCGGATAATCAAGTTCTTGTTGAACTTGCCCATCATCTGGTCAATATTGTGTCATTGTCGAGGTCATCCGTTTGGGATGGACTTGCAGAGAAGCAGAAAATCCTTATTTCAGTTGACCGAATCGTGCGCTTCTTAGAGCGGGTTCAGAAAACAGGATGCCGCTGCTCAAAGTATTTCATTTGCTCGTATTCTGTTTATGCTGAAGCAGAGCGGGGATGGGTGAAAATACGAGCATGTAATTCAAATCAAAAGACATCTGAATCAGAGATTGACTGTCAATGTTCAGCTTGTGGGCAGCGTTTCTCGGTTCATGAAAGCGAAGCTGGCTTTGGCCGAAGAGCGACATGGCAAGCCCGTCATGAATGAACACATGAATTCATTTTTGTATTGATAAAACGGAGAAAGATTGGGCGATTGCATTAGATCTATTTCTGGAAATGCTCGTCTTGTCTGAACTGAAGGACATAAAGGAAGAAAAGATGGAACTGAATTTCTCTGATTTGGCGACGACTGATTATGGAAATGTGTTAAGTCGCGAACACTTTTTTGATCTCTCGATTCGTCCGCTTTGGCAGCATATGAAGCGAATTTCCGGACCCGCTTACCCAGTGCAATTGGCGCCTGGTGATAACTTGATGTTGCATTCAGCCATATACAGTGCACCTGAAGGCTCCATTGTGGTTGTAGACGGTGTTGACTGTCAGTATGCAGTCGCGGGCGGGAATGTCTGTGCAGTGGCAAAAGAACGCGGTATTCAGGGCTTCATTATTGACGGTGTGATCCGAGACTTGGGTGAGATAACCAAGATGGTATTTCCTGTGTATGCCAAAGGCGTGTTTCCTGTCCCGGGTAAAAAGCAGCAGTTTTTTGAGCCAGGCATGCCGATTGTTTGTGGTGGGGTGAGGGTTAGTGCCGGGGATATGATTGTCGCTGATATGGAAGGCATTGTTGCGATTCCGGAATCCAGAGCAAATGAAGTGTACCAGATGGCAAAAGAAAAACTGGATGCAGAACGTGGTATGCAGTTGGCCGAATGGGAAGCGAATCATCGAATCAAAATACAAAAAGCGCTTGAAGTGGCCCAAAAGCGTAATCACTCTGTCTGAGCTGGATTCCGCAAAGTTATCAAAAGTGACATCAGTGCGATGAGGGATGAGTTTAATCAGGAAGACAGTGAAAGCTTCCAGTTGAAGACATGACTTTTCGTCTTTCGCGAAGTTGAAGTAAATGAAATGGCTGCGCTCGCTAAGCGAGCATGGTTATCGGTTGATTAGGATTTTTCAAGGGTAAGGAGACCTTATGTTTGACCACGTTGTGTTTGGCGTCAGTGATTATGATGAGAGTAAAGCGTTCTTCCTCAAGGCACTTGAACCGCTTGGTGTCGTCATTGTTGCAGAGAACCAGCTTGGAATTGAGCTGAGTGCAGACGATAAAACGTCACTGTGCTTATTTCAGACGGATGAGAAACCGTCACATCTGCATTTAGCTTTCGCGGCTGAAAACCGTCAGCAAGTTGAAGATTTTTATCGGGCTGCGCTGGCGGCAGGCGGCAAAGATAATGGTGAGCCAGGTCTGCGATCGCATTATCACGCGAACTACTATGCTGCTTTTGTCATTGGTCCTGACGGGCATAACATCGAAGTGGTTTGTCACAGCCCTGAAGCTTAACCCTTCAATTTGAAGCAAGCGTCGCAATTTTTCATGCTGAAAGTTGAGAAAAGAAATAGAGGCTGAGAGTTTGACGAATTGTGACGCATGTTCTCATGAGTTGGGTTTATTGAATGTTTGAAATGAAGAGAATAAAAAATATCACTGGACTTATTGAGAAGCCATAACCTGATATTGAAGGTTCAATTTAAACAGAGTTAACACCGTTCATGTTCTGACTTTTGAGTAATATTATTGATGAATGAATTTTTAATTCTGTTGGCATGGCTATCTAGTGAATCAACAATTATATAATGAGATCTGATGTGGTTGTAATCATGAATCTGCAGAGGTATGCTCTGTTTTGCAATTTAGATTTACCATAAATTTTGTGAAGTTAGTGATGAATAAAGAACTATCTGAGCGAAAGTTTAATTGTTCTCTCGCTCAGTTACTGTAAAAACGTTTTCTGTAATTAATCTTTTAACATTTTTCATCACAGCAGATTCAAAATTCTTCACAAAACTTGACTGACATCATCAAACATAAAGCTAGGTTAAAATTATGAATGAAAAATACAGTTATGATTTAGGATGTGAACAAATAAATGTTGATGCTCACTACGATGCTTTAAATGCCTTGAAAAAGGTATTCGTCATTTCTGCAGGCGCGATCCCAGAAGTCGGTAAACCACTATCAGAAATCATTAACATTATATGGCCTAAGAGTAATCCAGATTATAGTAATTTATATAATTTATTTTTATGTAGAGCAAAAAACTATATAGAAAAAGAAATATTAGACACCATTTGTCAGTCCCTGGATAACAAAATCAATAAATACGAAGAAAAATTCAAGTCTATTGATGCCTTAATCGCTGATGGGAATATTCAAGAGGCTTATGTCAGGTATAAAGATATTTCAATGGAAATGGTTGGGGTTGCACAAGAATTTAGTTTTGAAAATGACATCAGATCGGCTGCATACACTGCTGGGTTTTATTCTACTTGGATATCAATGGTGGCATCTTATTGGATTAACCAGAAATATACAGAAACCCTTTCTCTTGAAGAGTCATTTTTAAGAGGTCAGTTAACCAATTTACAAAGCTTATTAATAAACGCAAATGATTATTGTTTGTTTATTGAAGAAAATATGCACAGCATTTTTTCTACTATCAATGACATCAACGAATTTCAACAGCTTAGAATGTGGGTGAGCTTAAACTTACGCGAAGTTGTTAATCAGATTGCATATGCTTTGAATGGAAACTTCAGTGATTTCTATGGTCACGATTATAGTGTAGATGTGGCGAATTTCCCTGTTGCTTATGTACACGATCTTGTCTCAGGACGGTCAGCAATTCAAGGTTCACTTGAATCATATTATGTAGACTCTCTACTTGCACCGAACAGCGAAATTCATAAAACACTCTGTGTGAACAAAGGGAGTATGAATACGCCTGTTTCAAATATTGACTACATTCGTTGGCAGATGATGCACGATTTTGATAACCCGGCTGTTTATAATTTATTTTGGGTGAATACTGAGCAAGCAACAACAGGCTATCCGGGGGAAGCGGAAGCCGGTAAACCTACAAATGGTTCTGGGAATATCAGCCCTTTATATATTAAAGAGATCAGAGTACATAAAGGGATGACTCTTGATGGAGAGAGTCAGAATATATTATTTGTGTTAAGCAATGATCAGATTATCAGAACACACGATGATTATGGAAGTCTTGTCTGTTCATACAAAAGAGAAGGGTATGCCATCGTTGGTATGGCTGCGTACCGGAGTCTTACACAAACAGCAATTGAAAGTTTTGCGTTTACTTTTTTAAAAGTTGGAGAAGATGCACCAACACTAATGATGAACGAAAATAATAATACAAACTGTGTGACCTTATATGAAGGCAAAGATTATACCGGTAAATCACTTCAGCTGGATGCATCAGAAACTTTACATTGGACAAATTTAAACTTCAATTGTGGCAGTATGAAATCTGTGTGTACAGATTATCCCAGAACGGATTTTTATCTCCATGAATCATCTGGTGCTGGTGGTTCTGGTCAAATTGAAGTGAACACTGAAATACCAGATTTCATTGCGTATCTTCAGTCACCATGGGGATGGAACTGGGAATCGATTGAAGATGCTGTCATAGATGAAGTTATCTTTAAGAAGTAAGATGACGCAATACAAAATGATGCTCAATTGTCTGAGTATGAGTTAACATGACATTTAAATAAAACGGAATATATTGATTCCGTTTTATTTTTTTTATTTGTGTATCATGACTTTAAAAGGAATTGAGATGAAAAAACGAATTGCAACACTCATTGCATTGACATCATTTTCGGTGAATGCATCTGTTCAATCCGGTGTAATATCCGGGTATATCCCATATTCACATGAGCAAAAAGAAATTATTATTTTCCAATTGAATAATAATGTTGCTCAGGGATGTAATACAACAGGCCGGTTTGCAATGGACAGTACATCACCGAGATATCCGGCGACATTATCTGCGGTTCTTGCTGCTTATCATTCGAAATCACCCATCAGAGTGAATTACCTGGATACATGTAATGCATGGGGAAATTCAGCCGATGTGGACTATATCTGTGTGGGTGATGTGGCCTGCTAGACGCTGTGATTGAGCAGACAGTGTTCAGTAAATAAGCTTATTGAGCTTTTGTCAGAATGGAATAACAGATGCAGATACACCGATTCCCATACCTCACTGTCATTCTGTGCATTTTGACATTTGTCGTGTCTTTAGCGGTGAACTATACAATTTCAGGCACTCTCATCGGAAAGATAAAAGTGCCTGATTTGGAACCCTTTGGTGGTTATACGCTTGAGCATCTTGTCAATTTTGAATTATGGCGGCTATTCGCATCACAGCTGATTCATGTGAAGCAGTTTCATATGTTTTACAATGTGCTCTCACTGTTTGCGTTAGGTTGTTTACTTGAATCGCGGGTGGGACGTTTTGTTTTGGCACTCGTTTGGTTTCTGGGGGGATCTGCAGGTACGTTTGTCAGCACGTTGACGGTACCAGCTCCCTGGAATCTTGGAACTGGCGGTTCTCAGGGGATCTTGGCCCTCGCAGCTGTTGGAACAGTGCTGTATGCGTCGGGTCAGCTGAGACATAAAATGACGGCTTTCGTGCTGGGTCTGGTGATTTTCCCGGCATTTGTTTTAGATATAATCTACGCAGAAAATCACCTCCCAAAACTGGGACATGTTGTCAGTTTCGTTTCGGGACTGATGATTGCCGCCATTTATGTCCGAAAACCTCCAGTGAAGTGAACGAAACGCCAGGCACTCTGAGATTGCGTAAAACTGGTGTAACCGGTTGAGAGAAATCTGTTTTGCTCATTGCTATGAAGGCAGGAAATGCATGTTATTTGCTGACAACTTGATGAAAACCTTGATTGCCTTGTTCATTCTCAGTTGCTCAATAGACGCATTCCCGGAAGTGAAGGCGTGCCGGATCAGCGGATTCAATTCGGACAGCTGGAGGCAATGTTCTCCGATATTTCAGAGAAAACGGATTGGGATATCTCTGGCGACATGTTGTGGGGATATTATTTTACACATCATGAACCATCCGGCCTTGAGAGGGCGAAGGATGCTCTCGCTGCAAAAGGATATCGTTTCGTTGGCATTTATCTTTCTGAGAAAGGAGAACCGAGCGAGCCGGATTTGTTTTGGCTTCATGTTGAGAAAGTAGAAACGCATACCCCCGAGAGTTTGCTTCAGCGTAACCATGAGTTTTACCGGTTCGCCAGTGATTTTGGTCTCGACTCATATGACGGTATGGACGTTGGGCCTGCCGGGAAATAGCGTGTTCAACCTGCCAGAGCCTGACAGGTAAAACACATGGCTTAAATCTGGGCTACGGAAAGGATCATTCATGACATGTGCGGTGCTCAGGAGGCAGAAAGTGCAATGATGATGTATCAGGCTAGTTTGCAGCATCGTCGTTCCGAGGCTGTAGATAATAAGCAACAGGCTCATTCTGAAATGTTCAAATCACGTTCACTATACTTGATGTGACTTGTGGGACGGCGACCTGGCAGGTCACGCGCATCGTTTAGTGTGGTGAGTTAATACGATTGGACTGCCTGAAAAGTCATGGAAGCCATGGATAAATCGCGGTGGATGACGGTCGTGATTCACGCTGTATGCCGGATCTTATTGTGATACTTCCTGCAGCAAGCTTGCGTATCCATATCTTATCCGCAGAGGAGTCGGAGACGATGATTAAGTTTGTGATGTGTATTACCAGACATCCAGAGATGACCCGGGAGGCATTCAGGGATTACTGGATGAATCAGCATGGTCCGTTCTTTATGAAAAATGCTGATGCGATGGGCGCCAAACGATACGTGCAATCACATTTGTTAGAGACACCACTCAATGAGATGCTCAGAGATTCCAGAGGGATGCGGCCTGAGTACGACGGGGTTGCCGAGGTTTGGTTTGAGTCGATTGACGCGCTGATGGCGGGGATGAGTTCACCCGAAGGCCAGAAGTTAAGTGCGGCTTTGCTTGAAGATGAGAAAAACTTCATTGACCATGATAAATCTTCAGCATTTATTGTTGAAGAACACGAATTCTGAGCCATCGGTTTGACATGCAGCGGATGCTTCAGGGGCGATTTCCGCTGCATTTGAATTCCTGGCGTGTTTTTGTGAATCACGTTGAGCCGATAAGGAAACGAACGTCCATTTCTTTCAGTTACTTTTTCCATCAATAAGGACATTGATGAAAATTATCTGCATGCTGACTGCAATACTTGGCCCGACTGCCTGTGCCGGTTCAAATCCCAACCCGGGTGAGCGTACTGTGGATGTCGCTTGGGAAAAGTATGATTACGAGACGGTGTTTGAAGTGTTAAAACCGGTAGCAGAACGCGGTGAACCCTGGGCACAACTTCGTATGGGAGTTGCTTATGAACTGGGTTCAGGTGTAGAGAAAGATATACCGGTTGCGATTCAGCGGTATGAAAAAGTTGCGGCTCAGGAGTCTGAAGGAGAGTGGGTGAACAGCTTGCAAGTTGGGGCCATGGGGAAACTGGGGTACTTTAATCAAAATAGTGACGCACTGTTCGCTAAATTTTAGTTGGCGAATATTTATCTCCGTGGTGATGGTATTCCTTCCAATCCCGTGAAAGCGCTTACTTTGGCGCAGTATGTTTCAGATAAAGCCCAAGGACGGAGTATTTTCTATTGCTGTGAATTCTCTGGTGGCTGGTACATCAGTAGTACTGTTATTGCTGAGACGCTGAGCAAAGGCCATGCAATGAACAGAATTTGTGCTACGCCATGCCGCTGTCAGGATTGAATACTGCGGCGAAATAGCGCTGGTAATATTTGTGACATCTGCAATATCAGCTTAATTTGATGAAACAGGACGTGAAATGACACAGAACGAAGTGACGATTCGACCGGCAAGACTCAGTGAATTAGATGAGCTGTATCATTTAGTGACTTCAGATGAAGCTTGGACACAGTTTAACGGGCCATATTTTCCTTATACCACGCCATCCTTCACTGAATTTGCCCAAAGTACCTTTTCACGCATGTGCGAGGGAAAGACCATGCAGTTAATTGCAATGAGTGGTAGGCCTGTCGGTTCTGTCAGTTATTATTGGGAATGTGAATTGACGCGCTGGCTGGAAATGGGTGTGATCATTTATCAATCTGATGACTGGGGAAAAGGATTGGCTGCTCTGGCTTTACCTCAATGGATCAGCCATTTGTTTTCAGCGCTTGAAATTGAACGGGTCGGCCTGACAACCTGGTCCGGAAATCCCCGGATGATGGCTTGTGCTGAAAAGCTTGGGTTTCAGCAAGAAGCGAGACTGCGTAAAGTGCGTTACTTCCAGGGGGAATATTATGATTCTGTGAAGTATGGTGTGCTTCGAAGTGAATGGGAACAGCGTGGCTCGTGTGTCTCTTTTGAAAGTTAGTCAATGAACTATTTTATGTTTTTCCAGCAGGTGACCACGTCTTTGCCCGGAAGGAAGAGACAGGGTCACATGCTGTTGTTCACTCGGAGACAATGATTGGCAGACTACTGCTCGTCTGACGGTAAATAGCGATGCCAGTTATCGTTCACCACCTCAAAATTTTCGACGCAGAATTCTTTCCGGTCTTTCAGGTAATCCTTTTCGACTTCGTCCAGTAAATACTGAAATTTTTCCGGGTTGCTGCCATAGACTAAGCAAAGTGTTGAGAAATAACGCTGTAAGTCAAAACTATGCTCATCAATATACTCACCAAAATCATAGTAATCGGGGCGATCCGCCGACTCGAATGCGAACATGTCTGCGGCGCTGATAGCAATTTCATCACCGTCATCGACATAGTTCAGCAAAATGATTGTCGCAAAATTATCGACGGCGTCCTCTTCTTTACCCAGTACCGGGATCTGCTTGTCCTCAATATAGGCATGTCCCACTTCATGCAGCAGGGTATGCAACAGTGTATCCAGTGCACCTTCTTGTGCAGATTTTCCGTATTTCTTCTCGTACTTATTTTCAGAAAAATAGCTGCGGGACTCTGTATAAAAATCATAGGGAATATAAATCGTATGATTTTCCGGGTTGTATAAAGGCCCTTCATCTTTGCCGTAGACAATATTCAATGTTTTTTCGAATGGAAAAAAGTGATCGGAAAGTTCGGTCAGCGTCTGGTTCACATGACTGGTCTTGATTTCACTGGCCGCTTGTTTTTCATCTCGTGTTTGCGGTGGCTGCAGTTCGATATGAATGTTTTCTTTTGCAATCACTTGCGTGGTACATAAGCAGGCCAGTACTGCGGCAACGGGGAGTTTCACGCTTTTTCCTTATTGATATCGGAGAAGTTATCCCAGAACACAAACCGTTTGGTGTTCTGATTCTGACAGGGGCAGGCGCCAGATTTTTCCCGAATTTAGTTCAAAAAGCAATCAGAGCCTGCCAGTCTGTTGCGTGGTTTATTCCGCATTCTCATGATCTTCGCCAGTTTGTGTGATGCAATGTTTCGCCAGGGCCTGATATTGATTCTGCATCGTGCTGACAAAGTCGTCGGCATCCTGGAAATGTGCGATGGGTTCGCCAATCACGACATCACAATTGAAGGGCACGAACATTGCGGTGCCTCTGGGCAGGGAGCGGCCCAGTCCACGCATGACCACAGGTGTGACCGGGCAATGCTCATGGTCTTTCACCAGATGGTAGATGCCTTTCTTCAGTCCGCTCATGATTTCCGGTTCGCCCCGGCTGCCTTCGGGGAAGATGATCAGAATTTCACCGCGTTCCAGTGCCTGATGGCATTCCTGTAAAACCGCTTCACGCTGGCTGGGGGAGGGAGAGCGGCGCAGCGGGATAATGCCAATGACATTCAGTGACAGCCAGGCTACCAACTTGTTTGCCAGAAAATAGTCCGCCGCGGCAACCGGGCGGACTTTGTGGATGATTGAAATCGGGAACAGGGCCAGCAGAACCAGTGTGTCCAGATGGCTGTTATGGTTGGCTGCGACAACAACCGGACCGTCTGCCGGCAGGTTCTGCCGTTGAATGATATTCAGCCCTAAGCCCACAAACACAAGGGGCTTTACAATGAAAAAAACGAACAACACCTTGAGTAAGTGAGCCATAGCTTCCTCAGTAATAGAGATAGTAGATGTAATGGAAGAACAGCGGTGCTGTGAACATCAGGCTGTCGATGCGATCCAGAATGCCGCCGTGTCCCGGAATGAACTGGCTGGTGTCTTTGATTTGCAGATCTCGTTTTACAGAAGAAATCACCAGATCACCGATAAATCCGCTGAGCGCAATGATCATCCCGGCCACCAGTCCCTGGAACGAAGTCAGGGGAGTCAGATATGGTGCAACAAAGTAAGAAGCCAGAATCACGGTAGCGCTGCCGCCGAGAAAACCTTCCCAGGTTTTGTTCGGGCTGACTTTGGGCACAATTTTGTGTTTGCCGAAGGATTTCCCCCAGACATACTGACAAACATCGTTGAACTGCGTAAAGACCAGCAGGAACAGCAGCATCCCCATTGAACCGGCATCCGGATTTTTACTCGGCAGGACCAGCAGATAAGCCATGTGGCTGATACAGAATACGGTCAGCATCATCGCCCAGTGAATGATCCCAGCCGAGCGGATAAAGCCTTTGGTATCTCCGATGAGGACCATCATCATCGGCAGGTACAGGAAGACATAGACCGGAATAAAAATAATGAACATGCCGTACCAGCCAATGGACAGCCAGTAGTACTGAAACGGTATCGACAAATATGCCCAGAAAATCACCCGGCGGTCGGTCATTCGGGTCGGCACGATTGAGAGAAACTCTTTCAGTGCCATGAAGCTGAGAAAACCGACAAAAAACAGGGTGTAGGTGAGGGGCAGATAGAGCACCAAGAAGACGATGCCAATCATCCACCACCAGGATCGGATACGGAGTTTGAGTTCCAGATAATCCCGGTCCGGATGGGCGCGGGATTTCCATAAATACACCAGCGTGCCCAGGACCAGCACGCCAAGAATGGCGATCATCAGATGCAGCGAATGCGGAGGAATACTAGTCATGATGCGTGTCTCCGGTCATTTCAGCGCGGTGCTCACTGGCTTTAAAGTGATAGATGCCTGCCAGACGGCGCCAGGTGGTGATCACGGTGCCGATGAGCATCACTGCCAGTGCGGCATCGAGCGTATAGCCAAGGATATCCGGCAGCCAGTCAAAGATACGGCTGATAAACAGCAGAATGAAACTGCCCGTGAGCAGTGCCATCCGGTGTTGTTTGGCCATCGGGCCACGGAAATCGGCCGGGCAACCCATGCTGACACCTAAGACACGGACGTAGGCGGTCAGTACTGCAATCAGAGCGCTGCTCCAGGCCAGCGTCATCCCGAAATCTGAATGGGTTGCGAATCCGGCTGCAATGATAAACAGCGGATCGGCAATGCGGTCCGGTACATCATTAAACAGTTCTCCGGCGGGTGTTTTTTTGCCGCCTTCAACAGCGACCATGCCATCGAACAGATTGCACAGCAGACGAAGCTGAATACAGGCAGCCGCCAGCAGTAAAAGCACAGCGTTGGATGCGTCCTGATACCAGAGCAGGGCGGCGAACCCGATCACGGCAAAACCAATACTCATGAGTGAAATTTGATTCGGCGTGATGTTTTTACGGCTTAACCACACCGCAATACGTTTGGTCAGTGCGACGTCCCGGACCGCTAACGGACGACGGTTCGCTTCGGATTCAGGCTGATTTTTGAGATTCATAAATCCATCATAATTGTAAAAGTTTCAATTGCCTGGAAATGAACTCAGCCAAATGCAGAATCATGGCGGTACATCCCGGCGGAAGCGCTGTGAGCCTCACAAAGAAACGTATGGCTCGGATTTTGAGAGTAAGAGAACAACATAAATTAACCGGATTGAATATCAAGCGATTGAGTAAGCTTTTTTGATCTGGTTTCAAGAGGAAGTGATCCCCAGGCAGAAAAAATTTCCGCAACCTTTTGTTTCATTATGAAAAGGATACTGACAAAAACGAGAAAAAAAACGCCGTATCTTTTCCTGTTTTCCCCTGTTCATTTTCTGCATGATTGCGCCCCTATTCAGCAAACGGAGCTTTGTCATTGAATTGCCCATGGAAGCGCAGTGGATAGACATCAAAATAAACAGGGCAATGAAAAATGAAAAAAATTATTCCTTTCGCAGTGTTTGCAGTTTGTGTGTCTTCTTTTTCTGCACAGGCAGAAACTTATATCGGGGCAAGTCTCGGTCAGACAAAAATCAACAGCGTTGATATCAGCGGCAATATTCTCGGAATGTCGGGCTCTCAGTCGTACGATGCAGATGAAAGCATGGTGAGCGGCAGCCTGTTCGCCGGTTATAACTTCAATTCGTATATTGGGGTAGAAGTGACGGTTGGTGGTATTGACGCGCTTGAAGAGGAAACCCTCACCGTTGACCGCATGGCCTATTTCGCGGTTCAGCCGAAACTGTCACTGCCGCTGACCGAGCAGTTTGCTGTGTTTGCAAAAGCAGGCCTTGCGCACTTCAGTGCCGATTTTACGGCATCAAACAGCGTGTATGGTTATTCTGGCTATACAACGGTTTCCACCAGTGACACGACACTGATGTTTGGTCTGGGTGCTGAATATGCTTTCAATGAGCATCTGAAAGTCCGTGCGAACTGGGATTATCTGAAGCCGGAACTGGAGGTGCTGAATGTTGCCGGTGCATCACTGTCAGTTGAGCCTGAGTTTCAGCAATTGTCTTTGGGCTTAAGCTACCATTTCTGATCATCGGTTAAGAGCCCCCATACCCATTGGGGGCTTTTTGCTTTATGATGCATTCCCCTTGAGTATCTCTGGCTGAGAATGTTGTGAGTGAAGCGAATCTCAGAAGGTTGAACCAACTCCTTTCCAAATATCAATATCGGACGGTCTATTCTGTTGTCGTTGAAGAATTAGAGGCCGTGCTGTCCACGTCAAGACGCAATACGTCGACCATCATGAGCAAGCTGTGCGAAGCCGGCTGGATCGACTGGTTCCCTTCTGTCGGAAGAAGCAAAGCAAGTACACTCATGGTGAAAGTGTCGTTGCAGGAGGCGATTTGCAGCGTTCTGCAACCGGAAATTGCGAGTGGTCACTTTGGCTCTGTGTCTAAGTTATTGTCGCTCTATGGCGCTACAGCCGTGCGGGCGTTATCCCAGGTGACCGAGAAACAGAACGCCTGGAATGAAGCCAATAACCAGCTGCTCATTACACGTTATCCCTGGGTTGATACGATTGATCCGGCAAAAACCTACCGGATTGCTGAACTGCAAGTCATCAAAAGTGTGTATGACACCTTACTGATTCAGGATCAGCAGGGCAGACTGCTGCCGGGGATTGCTCACGCCTGGGAGACTGAAGACAACGACGTGACGCTGTGGATCCGCAGAAATATCAGACGCCATGACGGTGAATTCCTGACGGTTGAGGATGTGATTGCCAGCCTTGAACGCCTGGTGATTGAAAGCGGACCCGTGAGTTATCTGTTCAGCCAGATTGCATCAATCAGCCAGTTATCTGCCCACAGTCTGCGTATTCGGCTGAAAGCCCAAAACCCGCTCTTTCTTCATGCACTCGCGGTGCCTCATGCGTCGATCGTGACCCGGGATGTCAGGCATTATGGCGATAGCCGTCAGGCGTTTGTTGGAACAGGACCATTCTGTATCGAAGCCTGGGACGACGACAAGCTGGTGCTGAATATACACCCGGCTTACTTCCGCCAATCTGCACTGCTTGACCGGATTACACTCAGTCATCAGGGAGGAGAGCTCAGCGAATACTTGGGGCAGCAAAGTCAGGATGATGGGATCAAAGAAACCTATACGCTGCAGTCCTTTTCTTATCTGACGGCACGCTTTCGCAAAGATGCCGAGATTCTGCCTGAAGATCTGGAGCAGCTCATTGATTATATTGCTGCGAAAAGAAATGTTGTTGATGGCGGCAATGTCGTCTCCGGACTGTCGTTTTCAGCGCCATCAGATTCAGCACCGCCTGCAGACCTCAAGCTGGAAGGAAAACTGATTCTGACCGAACCTCGCTGGACGATTCCCCATTTAGCGCAGCTGGCACAATGGCTGCACGGTGTGATCAGAGAGACCGGGCTGGAGCTGGAAGTGATTGAGCTGACAGATATCAGCAATCCGTCTCTGATGAAAGACCGGGCTGATGTACTGTTTCTGGAAGAAGTAATGGAGCTTCCTCATAAATATGGGGTGTATGAGTGGATGCTGGCTTCTTCAGGTTTACGCTTTTTGTATGCTGAACCTGAATCCTGGCGTCAGCATCAGCGGCTGGTGGATGAGGCGGTGTCGCTGCAATCACCTGCTGACGCGTTCGTGAAAATTGAGCAGGACTTGCTGGCGTCACGCCAGTATCTGCCGCTTTTCTTCGGCAAAGAAGAGATCCTGAACGTCTGTCAGGTCAGGGGGATTCAGGTGACGAAAACCGGCTACAGTGATTTTCACAAACTCTGGATTGACGGCGAGTAGACAGGCGAGTCACCAAAGCAAGCGACCGCGTCTGCGACAGGGAAAATCAACACGCTCCAATCAGGGGAACGAATCCCCTGATTCAGAATGCTGTCTGATGCATTATTGTTGCGCGATGCGATAAGTCCGGTATCCGCCAACCAGGTTTTTCGTTGTGTATCCCCGGTGATTCAGCTGACGGCAAGCGACGTTGCCGCGCAGTCCAACCTGACAGTAAACCAGAATTTCTTTGTCCTTCGGCAGTTCATCCATACGCTCGCGCAGGCTGTCGACCGGAATATTGACGGCACCCGGAATTGCTCCCTGAGCGTCCAGTTCTCCCGGATTACGCACATCGAGCAGAATCTGGTGTTCACTGATTTCACCCAGCTCGTGATAATGCACGGGAGTGATGTCACCGCTTCGGATGTTGCAGGCAACAAAGGCAGCCTGATTAATCACATCTTTCGCGGAACCGTAGGGTGGCGCATAACACAGTTCGACATGCTGCAGTTGTTCCACGGTCATTCCGGCACGCTGTGCCACCGCCAGAACATCGATGCGCTTATCAATTCCGTCTTTGCCGACAGCCTGAGCCCCCAGAATTTTTCCGCTGTCCGGGGCATAAATCAGTTTCAGGGAAACCGCTTCCGCCCCCGGATAGTAACCGGCGTGGCTGGCAGTGTGCACATATACCTTTTCATAGGGAATATTTGCATGCTTCAGGCGTTTTTCATTCATGCCGGTGGAGGCAATGGCCAGATCGAAAACCTTACAAATGGCTGTGCCCTGAGTGTTCTGGTAGTGCTCTTCTTTGCCGAAGATGACATCGGCAACCATGCGTCCCTGACGGTTCGCAGGCCCTGCAAGTGGAACCAGCATCGGTTCACCCGTCACAAAATCAAGCGTCTCAATGGCATCACCCACGGCAAAAATGGCCGGATCGCTGGTCCGCATCTGATCATCGACCTGAATACCGCCCCGCGGGCCAAGTGTCAGTCCTGCAGCGCTGGCCAGAGTGGTTTCCGGGCGGACACCGACGGCCATGATCAGCAAGTCAGTCTGCAAGGTCTCACCGGTACTGAGCGTGAGCTGTAAGTGTCCAAGCAGGTGCTGGTCGCTGTCATCTTCACCCGCATCGACACTGGCGACAGGCTCCCGGCCGTTATATTCCACGGCAGTCAGCGCGGTGCCCAGCCGGAGATCCACACCTTTTTCACGAATTTCCTGATGCACAAATCCGGCCATTTCAGGGTCGGTCGGTGTCATCACCTGATCGGCTAATTCCAGTAGTGTGGTTTTGATGCCACGCTGATGCAGTGCTTCCATCATTTCCAGGCCGATGAACCCGCCACCGACGACCGTTGCGTGTTCAGCCTTGTTCATTTCAATGGTGTGGATGATGTGATCCATATCCGGGATATTCCGCAGGGAGTGTGTCAGCGGGTTTGGCAGTCCCGGGATGTCCGGAATGATGGGAGCGGCCCCCGGGCTGAGGATCAGGTGGTCATAAGGCTCTTCATAGGTTTCGCCCGAGACACCATTTCTGACTGTGACGGATTTGCCGGATGTGTTGATCGCGATGACTTCGCTCATCACACGTACATCGACATTGAAGCGGCTGTTGAAGCTTTCTGGTGTCTGTAACAACAGCTTGCTGCGCTCAGGTATGTCTCCGCCGATATGATAGGGCAGGCCGCAGTTGGCGAATGAGATATAGGGGCCACGCTCAAACATGATGATTTGCGCATCTTCGCTTAAACGTCTTGCACGGGCAGCTGCGGAAGCGCCGCCTGCGACGCCGCCAATAATTACGATTTTCGTCATTAAAATTCCACCATTTAATTTTCTTGAATGCTTAAACTTTAAAAAACTGTCTCTGAAACGCCCACACCCTGATGGCCGTCACGCTGACTGGAGGCTGTAAGTTGCCATCGGGGCTGATAAATGAATGCCCCTGAATGTCATTGTCCGGCATGACGCTGCGAAAGACTGATCACAGGGAGGCCCGCTTCCTGCCAGGCCAAGATACCGCCCGCCAGAGAATAAACATGTGTAAACCCCATCCGGCGTAACGATTCTGCAGCAAGCGCTGAACGTGCGCCGGATCGGCAGTACAGGTACACCGGTTGCTGAGACATCACTTGTAACGGCTCCGGGTGATGTGCGACAGACGGGTGATTCTCCAGCTGCATTTCCAGTACCCCCCGTGACATATGGACTGCACCCGGCAGTATACCGCTCTCTGTCTCATGATGTTCTCTCACATCAATCAAAATGATGTCGTTGTCCATTAATACCGCAAGTTCATGGCAGCTGATTTCACGGATACTTTCTTTGGCTTGCTCAGCAAGTTTACGTCCGTTCACAAGCATAGTCTGACTCCTTTTCAATCAGAGCGTGGAAGCAGGGAATAAAGCGGGCAGGGACTGGTACAAAATGAAACCTGCCATCAGAATCAGGAACACAGAAAAAGCACTTTTGATTTTCTGCTGGGGTAACCGGCCGGACAGGCGCTGACCTGTAAGGCTGCCGGCAATACCGATAGCTGCCATGATGGCGATGATCTGCCAGTTCAGTTCAGTATGGCTTTCAGCTAGCACTTGCTGATATTTCAGGAATCCGACGAAAGAATTCATCACAATGATCACCAGGCTGGTGGCAACCGCTGTCCGCATCGTCAGGCCGCTCAGTAAAACCAGGGCGGGAACAATCAGGAAGCCGCCTCCGACACCGACAAAGCCCGTCAGAACACCCACGAGTAACCCCTGAAAACCGGTCAGCCAGTATGAGCGCTGAGGTCGTGTTTCAGGTTCGGTTTTGGCCGGTCTGAACATGCGCCAGGCGGCTGCCAGCATGATCGTTGCAAAGACCGTCATTTGAATGATGCCGGAGGTATAGCTGGCGAACCAGGCGCCAAGGTAAGTCCCGGCCATCCCGGGTAAACCAAACAGCCAGACCAGCGGCCAGTGAACCAGACGCTGTCTGATGCCGGAGAAAGAAGACACAGAGCTGATCAGGCCGACAATCAGCAGGGCACTGGCGATGGCCTGTTTCTCTGTCTGCCCTAAACCATAGGCCAACACAGGCACTGTAAGAATTGAACCGCCGGAGCCCAGGACACCTAAACTTAATCCGATGGCAACTGAACCAAACAAAATGGTGATCATGGTTACCTCAAAAACTTGCTTTGTTAAATCGTATGTGTGTAATATACGATATAAAGAAAAGAATGCAAAGGGAGATTTACCATGAATGCGTTAATCAAAGCCTTTTATCACGAGAGTACAAGCACCATCAGCTACGTTGTTTATGACAGGCAAGGCGGGCATGCAGCAATCATTGATAGCGTGCTCGATTTTGCAGAGAACTCTGGCAAGGTCTGGACTGCGTTTGCAGACGAGCAGATTGCTTTTGTTCGAGACAATGATCTGACGGTGGACTGGATTCTGGAAACACACGCTCATGCTGATCATTTATCGGCTGCGCATTACTTACGCCGGCATCTGAACAGCAAGATTGGTGTCGGGGAAGGCATTACCAAAGTACAAAAGACCTTTAAACTGATTTTCAATGTAGATGATGCTGAGTTAGCAGCAAATGGCGACGTGTTCGATCATTTATTTCAAGACAATGAATCGTTTCAGATTGGTGCACTTCAGGGGCAGGTACTGATGACCCCCGGGCATACCAATGACAGCGTGACTTATCTGATTGAAGGCAATGCGTTTGTCGGGGATACCTTATTTATGCCCGACAGCGGCACCGCGCGCTGTGATTTTCCCGGTGGTGATGCCGGTGTGCTGTACGACAGTGTGAACCGTCTGCATCAGCTGCCGCCTGAGACGCGGCTTTGGATGTGTCATGACTATCAGCCGGGAGGACGCGAATTGGCGTATGAGACGACGGTCGCTGAGAGTTTCCGTACCAATATACATATCCATGACGGAACAGAAAAAGCGGCGTTTATTGCTGTTCGTGAAAACAGGGACAAGACACTGGATGTTCCCCGGCTTCTGTATCCCTCGGTTCAGGTGAATATCCGTGGGGGTCAGATGCCGGCGGCTGAAAGTAACGAGCAAGCCTATATCAAAATTCCATTGTCAGTCAGTGCTTCGCTGAAATAGCAGCTGATGTGTATTGATCATCGAATGAAAGAGACAGAGAGGAAATTATGACGGAATTTACGCCCTGGAGTGCGCTGATTGGCGGTTTTGTGCTGGGAGGTTCAGCTTTGATGCTGCTGTTACTGAACGGCCGTATTGCCGGGATATCCGGGATTGTCAGTGGCGCAATGCAGGTCAGTGATCCGAATGCGAAATGGCGCTGGATGTTTATTCTTGGCCTGATTCTTGGCCCGCTTCTGGCTGCGCCTTTTGGACTGGTGTTGCCGGAACATATCGATGCTAGCTGGTCTGTAATTCTCATCGGAGGATTGCTCGTCGGCGCAGGCACCCGAATTGGCTCGGGATGTACCAGTGGCCATGGCATCTGTGGGATCGGCCGGTTGTCGCCCCGGTCTGTTGTGGCAACTCTCACCTTTATGGCCGTGGCGATTGTTGTGGTTTTTGTGGTTCGTCACCTGATCGGAGTTTAATGTTATGCAACTTTTCATCGCCTTAATTGCAGGTCTGCTGTTTGGAGCAGGTCTGACGGTTTCACAGATGGTTAATCCGGATAAAGTGCTGAACTTTTTGGATATAACCGGACAGTGGGATCCCAGTTTAATTCTCGTCATGGGCGGCGCATTAGTGGTGTTCGGCCTGGGTTATCAGTTTTTGGTGAAAACACGTTCCACGCCAGTTTTTGGCGGCGAGTTTTTTATTCCTGCCAATAAAGTGATCGATAAACCTCTGGTTATTGGTGCAGTACTTTTTGGTTTGGGGTGGGGGCTTGTGGGCATTTGCCCGGGACCTGCTGTGGCTAATTTACTGAGTGGCAATATAAAAATCTTCGGCTTTGTTGTTGCAATGTTGGCGGGAATGCAGTTTTCTGGCACTATCGACCGTCTCTTAAAATAGTTAAAAATAACATGAAGTAAATACGAGGGCGCGAATGCAAGATTATTCCAAGATGGAGGCGAACGTAGAGCAGGCCGTAGAGCTGCTGAAGGCTATGGGAAATCAGCATAGATTAATGATTCTGTGTGTATTACAGGAAGAGGAACTGTCTGTTTCTCAGCTCAATGAGCGATTTCCGATACCTCAGTCCTCTTTGTCACAGCATCTGGCCTGGCTGCGCCGTGCAGGGTTTGTGAAAACCCGTCGGGAAGCACAGACCATTTATTATCGTCTGGATAATGTGGCTGTTATAGATATTATTTCTATGCTGCACAAACACTATTGTAAAGAGTAATCGCATCACCGTTGCAAACACACAACCTGGACAGAAAATGTCCAGGTTGATCTTTTGTTTCCCTTCTCATTTCTGGTCAAAATGACCTTCCTCCCAGATTTTTCAAGATCGAAATCAAATATTTCATAAATGCAGGTTGTGGTTTGTGCTACACCTTATTAACTTGCTACCTGACCGAACGCCTTACCTTTCTCTGGTAAGAGATGAAAACGCAGGATAGTTGCTTGCTTTTTCATCAGAATGACCGAAAAACTATCGTATCAGGAGTACGATTAATGATATTACACCCTGGATCCCTGAATCTGGCGACCTTGCCGGACAGGATATCTATACCTGCTTTTTCTCGTCAGAGAACCATAACCTGCAGTTGTGCATCCTTTTTGCCGCAATTTACCTCTCTGCGAGCTGCATTTCGTCCTTTGTTTTTTAGTCGCTTGAGCCAGTTTGGTCTGTTTTGATCACAACTGATTTTCATGATGTAAAAGCATTGCGTTTTCACTGTACGAACCGATTTATCGCGTCATCCATCATCCCGAAAGCCATGCATGCTGAAGCCTGAGGGCTGGTCAGCAAGCTTTTGAAGCATTGTCTGTGGTTTATTGACGAAATTGTGCTTGCGAAAGCCTGCGTCACATACAGCCACTGGCAGTTGCCGAAGGGAACACGCGGAATCAAGCATTCAGAATGCCTTTGATGAGGGTTATCGGCATTCCATAAAAATAAAGGACAAAGTCGTGAATATGAAATTACTGGGTAGCTCCCTGATCATTGCCGGAACAGCATTAGGCGCCGGTATGCTCGCCATTCCAATGGTCCTGGCGCAATTTGGCCTGCTCTGGGGCTCTTTGCTGATGCTCCTGATTTGGGTGGGTACCACCTATGCCGCACTTTTGCTGCTCGAAGCCAGTATTAAAGCGGGTGGCGGCCTGGGAATGAATTCCATTGCCCGAAAAACACTGGGTAAAGGCGGCCAGGTCATCACGAATGGCCTGCTGTATGCGCTGCTGGTTTGCCTGCTGATGGCTTACATCATTGGTGCCGGCGATCTGGTGAAAAAGCTGACAGTCAGCCTTGGGCTTGAGCTGACAGCAACACAGGCACAAGTCGGCTTTACCGTGATTGCCGGTCTGGTCGTTGCAGCGGGTACGGGGGTGATTGACCGGTTGAACCGTTTCCTGTTTGCAGCAATGGTTCTGATGCTGGCAATTACTTTAGTGACGCTGGTACCGGGGATCAGCCTGGAAAATCTGGCATCCGTGGGGAGCGAGAACAAAGTCGCGCTGGTTAAAACCAGTTCGGTCCTCTTCACCAGTTTTGGCTTCATGGTGGTGATTCCGTCGCTGGTGACTTACAACCCTGAGGCGTCACACAAGCAACTGCGAAATATGGTTATCCTGGGTTCTTTGATCCCGCTGTTCTGTTATCTGTTCTGGCTTTACGCAGCGGTCGGGAATCTAACCTCAGAGCAACTGGTCGGTTTTGCAAACGTTTCTGAACTGATTGCGGCACTGAGTGCCAGCCATGGCAGCATGCAACTCATCCTTTCCGTATTCACCGGCCTGGCACTGCTCACGTCCTTCCTGGGGGTTGCTATGGCACTGTTTGACCAGAATGCTGACACCTTTCGTCAAAATCGGGCCGTGACTTATGTGATTACGTTCATTCTGCCGATGCTGGGTGCTTTGCTGGCAGCCAATCAGTTCCTGTCGGTCCTGAGTTACGCTGGTATTATTCTGGTATTCCTCGCTGTTTTCGTGCCAATGGCAATGACAATCAAAGTCAGACAGCGTGGTGACAGGGCAAGTGATAATGGCAATGCTGAAGTGTATCAGGCTGGTGGCGGCATGATGGCAATGGGGCTGAGCTTTCTGTTTGGTTGCTTCCTGCTGATGGCAGAGCTGATTTAACGTCACAGGTAGCACAGAGAACATCTGATGTTAAAAAGGCGCTTCCCTTAGGAAGCGCCTTTTTTATCTGTTGCAATGTCGTTTGAACGACATTGTTCTGAGGATGCTAAAGATCTGTTTGACCGAACAAGACCGATATCGTCGGAGTCGTATCAGGTTTGACCGAACGCTGAAACAACCTAGCTGCAGGAGTAGTGATCTGTAGACACAGATAAGCAGTAGTGAATGACGTATCCTCATAAAGATGCGGGAATCTTACCGACTTTCCTGATGAGCGGCTAGGTGCGGGCCTGTTTTCGTAACTGGACAAAAATGTTCAAACCGTAAATATTTTTGTACACACAATCCAATGCCCCGGAATGCTTTCTTCAGCGCAAGTAGCTTTGTTGACGGCAAGGTTTTGACTGCTGAGAAGCCTCTTCGTTAAAAGTCGGCTTAGTGTTATGACACATCCGCGAAGTTGGAGTATCTTGGTAAAAAAACAAGGGATTCGGATATGAACTGGAAACTCGCTGAGCAGGTGGCTAAACGGGCATTGGCAGACGGGAGTCTGATGCCCATTACGACGGAAGCAGAAACGATTGTGGAGCAGGGCGTCGATTATCTGGGTCATGTGGTCACAGAGAATGCAGGTAAAAAACTTCAGGGGCTGATGTCTAAACCAGAGGCTAACCCGTTTCTGCCCTATGAAAAGTCGATGTATGTTTGTGAAGCGGGAGAACACCATGTTTGCCTGCTGAATAAGTATCCGGTGATCTCACCTCATTTGCTGATTTGCTCGAAAGATTTTGTACCGCAGGAGTCGCCGTTAAGCTGGGAAGACTGGCATGCGTGGTTAGGCGGTTTTACACAGACGGATGTCTTTGGTTTTTATAACAGTGGTCCCTTAGCCGGTGCCAGCCAGCCACATCGTCACATGCAGCTGGTCCGCAGTGAAATCCCGCTGGAGAAAGTGATTGCCGGGGGAAAACTGCCGTTTCAGCATTGTCTGTATCTGGTTGAAGCCATGACGACGGATGAACTGTATGAAGCTTATTTGCAGGGAATGCATCGTTTGTCTTTGATTGAAGCGGGTGGGGCCGTCTGTAAGCCGCATAATATCCTGCTGACTGAGCGATGGATGCTGATTTTGCCGCGTTCAGCAAATAATATTGAAGGCTTGTTTGCAAATGGAATGAATTACAGCGGCCGCTTTCTGGTGAAGAAGCCTGAGCAGCTGGTCTGGTTACAGCAGTATGGGCTGATGCGTTTTCTGTGTGAATGCAGCGAGTAATCCTTCACTGAATTGTCGTTAATTTTCATTCGTACAGATAAAAAAAACCCCAGCCTGAGCTGGGGTTTTTTATTGGTCCGTTAAGAAATGAATTATTTCTTAGCGTTACGTTCTTTAACTTCTGCGATTACTGCGTCAGCAACGTTTGCTGGACATGCAGAGTAGTGAGAGAACTCCATAGAGAACTGACCACGACCAGAAGTCATTGTACGCAGGTGACCGATGTAGCCGAACATTTCAGACAGAGGTACGTCTGCCTTGATACGAACACCAGTTGTACCAGCAACCTGGTCTTTGATCATACCGCGACGACGGTTCAGGTCACCAATAACATCACCAACGTGATCTTCTGGAGTGAATACGTCAACGTGCATGATTGGTTCCAGCAGCTGTGCACCCGCTTTAGGCATAGACTGACGGAAAGCGCCACGTGCAGCAATTTCGAACGCTACAGCAGAGGAGTCAACTGCGTGGAAACCACCGTCGAACAGCTCAACTTCAACGTCCAGCACTGGGAAGCCAGCCAGAACACCAGTATTCATCATACCAGCGAAGCCTTTTTCGATTGCAGGCCAGAATTCTTTAGGAACGTTACCACCAACAACAGTAGAAACGAACTTGAAGCCAGAGTTTGGCTCACCTGGTTTGATACGGTAGTCGATCTTACCGAACTGACCAGAACCACCAGACTGCTTCTTGTGCGTGTAGCTGTCTTCGATTGCTTGAGTGATTGTTTCACGGTAAGCAACCTGTGGAGCACCAACAGTCAGTTCAACACCGTGAGTACGCTTCAGGATGTCAACTTTGATGTCCAGGTGCAGCTCACCCATACCTTTCAGGATGGTTTCGCCAGAATCTTCGTCAGTTTCAACCTGGAATGATGGATCTTCTGCGATCATCTTACCAAGTGCGATACCCAGCTTCTCAGAAGCACTCTTGTCTTTTGGAGCAACAGCGATAGAGATTACTGGATCTGGGAAGATCATTGGTTCCAGAGTACATTCGTGCTTCGGATCACACAGAGTGTGACCAGTCTGAACGTTCTTCATACCAACGATAGCGATGATGTCACCGGCTTGCGCAGAATCCAGCTCGTTACGGTCGTTCGCGTGCATTTCCACCATACGGCCAACACGCTCAGTTTTACCTGTGGCAGAGTTCAGGATGGTGTCACCCTTCTTCAGCTTACCAGAGTAAACACGGATGAAGGTCAGGGCGCCGAAACGGTCATCCATGATCTTGAACGCAAGCGCACGGAATGGTTCGTCAACAGAAACGGTAGCAACTTTACCAGTTGGCTCACCAGTTTCTGGATCAGTCAGATCCTGAGGGTCAACTTCTGTTGGGTTTGGCAGGTAATCAACAACAGCATCCAGCAGCAGCTGCATACCTTTGTTCTTGAATGCAGAACCACAGAAAGTCGGGAAGAATGCCAGGTCACGAGTACCTTTACGGATACAACGCTTCAGGTCTTCAACAGAAGGCTCTTCACCTTCCATGTATGCTTCCATCAGTGCGTCGTCTTGCTCTACAGCAGTTTCGATCAGCTCTTCACGGTAAGCTTCTACGTCATCAACCATATCCGCTGGGATTTCTTTGATTTCGTAGTTTTCTGGCTGGCCTGAGTCATCCCATACGTACGCCTGACGGTTCAGAACGTCAACCACACCCACGAAGTCATCTTCACGGCCGATTGGCAGAGTCATCACCAGAGGGTTAGCGCCCAGAACTTTCTTCACTTGCTCAACAACGCGGAAGAAGTCAGCACCCATACGGTCCAGTTTGTTTACGAAGATCAGACGAGATACTTCTGATTCGTTCGCGTAACGCCAGTTCGTTTCAGACTGAGGCTCAACACCACCAGAACCACAGAATACACCAACACCACCGTCCAGAACTTTCAGAGAACGATAAACTTCAACGGTGAAGTCAACGTGTCCCGGAGTATCGATTACGTTGAAACGGTGGTCTTTCCAGAAACAGGTCGTCGCAGCAGACTGGATTGTGATACCACGCTCAGCTTCCTGATCCATGAAGTCCATCGTAGAAGCACCATCGTGTACTTCACCCAGACGGTGAATTTTACCGGTCAGCTTCAGGATACGCTCAGTGGTAGTGGTTTTACCCGCATCTACGTGCGCGAAAATACCAATGTTTCTGTATTTAGATAGATCTGCCATTGTTTTTCTCTATATGAACAATTGTTGTCACATGTCAGGGTGGGGAGTATAGCACTACTTCCAAGTATCAGAACATAGATCTGAGTAATTTAATGATTATTCGCTGGCTTTTAACCCGTTGATGTTGGCCAGAAGCGAATGATTGCTCAAGAAAAACGCAAAAATTGGCACGATTATACGGAAATCTGGTGCATTGCGGGGCTGGATAGGCATGTCTTCCCGGTATTTTCGCATGAAGCGCAGTTTTGATTGCTTTCAAATTCGTTTTCAGGACAGATGCAATCAGAAAGACTCCTGGTTGAACTGGACAGATGAGTCTGTCCTGAGCCTTATTCTGTGCTGTCAGGATAGACGGACCATAAAAATAACTTTGATGATATGCCCAGTGATTCAGGCTGGCTATTTTCTTATGGTGTATATTTGTGGTACATGTCGGCTAATTGTTATTGACCATTCATACAATAATGAAAATAAAACAATTTTAAATGAATGGGTCAAATTAGTGGTTGAGGTGTTTTGGAGGGGATATGGAGAACCGATTAAAACGAAGCATGCCGTTGCTGGCCGGATTGCTGTGGGTGAGTGCGAACAGCTTTGCAGCTGATGTGGTTGAAAGTACAAGTTTAGTAGGTTTCGGAACGGCAAAGTATGCGCCGGATTTTAAACATTTTGACTATGTGAATCCCAGCGCCCCGAAAGGCGGCAGCATCACCTATGCCGAAGTCGGTACATACGACAGCTTTAACCGTTATGCATCCCGGGGGGTCTCAGTTGCGGGGGCAGATGAGATCTATGACACTCTGTTTACGTCGGCCAATGATGAAATCGACAGTTATTACCCCCTTATTGCTCAGAAAGTCCGTTATGCCGATGACTTTTCCTGGATGGAAATTGATGTGAATCCGAAAGCCCGGTTTCACGACGGTCAGTCAATTACAGCAAAAGATGTCGCTTTTACTTTTGATAAGTTCATGAAAGAAGGTGTGCCGCAGTTTCGTGTTTTTTATAAAGACGTGAAATCTGTGACTGCTATTTCTCCACTGACAGCCCGCATTGAGATGTCAGTCCCGAACCGCGAAAAGCTGTTCTCACTGGTTGAGGGAATGAATGTATTGCCGGAACATTTCTGGAAAGACAAAAAACTCAGCGAGCCTCTGACAGAACCTCCGGTCGGCAGCAGTGCTTATAAAATTACCAGTTATCAGGTCGGGCAGAGCGTGACTTATTCCAGGGTGAAAGACTACTGGGCGGCAGATCTGGCGGTGAATGTCGGGCGCCATAATTTCGATACGATCCGGTATGACTACTACCGGGATGACACGGTCACGCTGGAAGCATTTAAAGCAGGTGAGTACGACTTCCGGCAGGAAAATGTCGCGAAGTTCTGGGCCACGCTTTATGAAGGCACCAACTTTGATAATGGCTACATAAAGAAGGAAGAGATCCCTCACGAAATTCCTCAGGCAATGCAAGGTTTTGTGTTCAACACACAGCGTCCTGTCTTTCAGGATGCCAGAGTTCGTGAAGCACTCAATTATGCGATGGATTTTGAGTGGATGAACAAAACTCTCTTTTATAACCAATATACGCGTCCCCGGAGTTACTTCCAGAATACGCCTTATGAGGCCAAAGGATTGCCATCACCTGCGGAATTAAAGTATCTGGAGCCTCTTAAAGATAAAATTCCGCCACGTGTATTCACCGAAACTTATCAGCCGCCGGTGACAGACGGTTCCGGACGTATTCGTAAACAGGCCCGAAAAGCTTTTGCATTACTGAAAGAAGCAGGGTGGGAGCTGAAAAATCAGGTGATGACGAATGTGAAAACCGGTGAACCGTTCGCATTTGAATTATTGATCTACAGTCCGACGACTGAACGAATCGCGATTCCATTACAGAAAAATCTGAAGCAGATGGGCATCGACATGAAAATCCGGACCGTTGACACCACGCAGTACATCAAACGACTCCGTGATCGTGATTTTGATATGGTGTCTTCCGGTTACAGTGCGAACCCATATCCAACGCAAAACCTGCTGATTGCCTGGAACAGTAAATATCTGGACTCGACTTATAACACTGCCGGGGTTCAGGATCCGGCGATTGATTCACTGACAGAACAAATTGCTGCGCATCAGCAGGATCCGGAAGCACTGGCTGCGCTTGGCCCGGCTCTGGACCGGGTATTACAGTGGAATTTCTTTGTGATTCCGCAATGGTATCTGAGCACATTCCGTATTGCGACCTGGGATAAATTTGATCGTCCTGCCGTCCGGCCGAAATATGCGCTGGGTGTCGACACTTGGTGGGTTGATCAGGCCAAGGCAGCCAAACTGCCGGAAAAACGTCGTTAATCATGGGTTGAAAGCAGGTAAGCAGTATGACGGCATATATTATCCGGCGGCTTTTACTGGTGATCCCGACACTCTGGGCCATCATCACCATTAACTTTTTTGTGATTCAGATTGCGCCGGGCGGGCCGGTAGAACAGGCCGTAGCGCAACTGGAGGGCCACACGTCCGGCATTATGGAACGGTTCACCGGCGGTGGTCAGGAAGTCAAACCATCGGGCACAACGCAGGGTGAGGGGAATGGCAGCAGTGGATACCGGGGTTCGCGCGGACTTGACCCGGAAGTGGTTGCTGAAATCAGAAAACAATTCGGTTTTGATAAGCCGATGTGGGAGCGTTATGTCGACATGCTGACAAACTACGCCACATTTAATTTCGGAGAAAGCCTGTTCCGCGGCGGAAACGTGATTGATTTGATTATTGAACGTCTGCCCGTTTCGATTTCTCTGGGGTTGTGGAGTACGCTCATTATCTATTTTGTGTCCATCCCGTTAGGGATTGCGAAAGCGGTGAATCATGGCACTCGCTTCGATATCTGGAGCAGCGCACTGGTGATCACCGGCTATGCAATTCCCGGGTTTCTGTTCGCCATCGTGCTAATCATCTTTTTCGCCAGTGGGAATTATGTCAGCTGGTTCCCGTTACGGGGGCTCTTTTCTTCTGATTTTGATCAGCTCACCTGGTATCAGCAAATCGGGGATTATTTCTGGCATTTGACCCTGCCGATTATCGCCATGGTGATTGGCGGTTTTGCCACGCTGACGATGCTGACCAAAAACTCGTTTCTTGATGAAATCAATAAGCAGTATGTCGTGACCGCCAGGGCGAAGGGGTTAGATGATCACAGCATTTTATATAAGCATGTCTTCCGCAATGCCATGCTGATCATTATTGCAGGCTTTCCCAGCGCCTTTATCAGTATCTTTTTTACCGGCTCGATGTTGATTGAAGTGATGTTCTCACTGGAGGGGATTGGTCTGTTAGGGTTTGAATCAACCATTCAGCGCGATTATCCGATTGTGTTCAGCACACTCTATATCATGACCCTGTTGGGTCTGGTCATGAATATTATTTCTGACCTGACTTATACCCTGGTCGATCCGCGTATTGATTTCGAGGCCAGGTAGTATGGTGTTTCAGAAATTATCTTCCATGTTTTCATTGAATCCGCTGACACAGGAGCGCTGGGCGAGATTTAAGGCGCACCGGCGTGGCTACTGGTCGCTCTGGTTTTTTGCGGTGCTTTTTCTGATCAGTTTATTTGCAGAAGTCATCGCCAATGACAAACCTCTGCTGATCAGCTTTAAAGGCGACTGGTATTTTCCGATTGCCGAACAGTATGCCGAAACAGAGTTTGGCGGCGAATTTGCAACAGAAGCGGATTATACCGATCCCTATGTTCAGGACCTGATCAATGCCGACGGTTATATGATCTGGCCTGCGATTCGCTTCCATTACGACACGATTAATTACAACTTATCCGGCCCGGCACCTTCAGCGCCTGACAGTGTGAACTGGCTGGGGACGGATGATAAAGGTCGCGACGTTCTGGCGCGCATCATTTATGGTTTTCGGATATCGGTTTTATTTGGTTTTGCGCTGACACTGATTTCTACGGTGGTTGGCGTCATGGTGGGCGCAGGGCAGGGATACTATGGCGGCTGGCTGGATTTGTTCGGACAGCGTTTTATCGAAATCTGGTCGGGGATGCCGACGCTGTTTCTGCTGATTATTCTTTCCAGTTTCGTGGAGCCCAATTTCTGGTGGCTGCTCGGCATCATGGTGCTGTTTAGCTGGATGGGGCTGGTAGGTGTGGTGCGTGCTGAATTTCTGCGGTGCCGTAATCTGGATTATGTCCGTGCTGCACAGGCGTTAGGCGTCAATGACCGGCGGATTATGCTGCGCCATATGTTGCCGAATGCGATGGTGGCCTCTCTGACCATGATGCCCTTTATCCTCAGTGGTTCAGTGACCACGCTGACATCGCTGGACTTTCTCGGCTTTGGCCTGCCCGTGGGATCACCGTCTCTTGGTGAACTGCTGGCACAGGGGAAAACCAACCTTCAGGCACCCTGGCTGGGGCTGTCGGCCTTTGTTGTTCTGTCAATTATGCTGAGTCTGCTCGTGTTCATAGGTGAAGCCGTGCGTGACGCATTCGACCCTCATCAACAGTAGTGTTCAGGAAGTACCATGAGTGATGCACTGTTAACGATTCATAATCTGTCTGTGGGGTTTGTAAATGGCAAACCTGTTCGCCCCGTGACGGAACAAGTCAGCCTGACCATCAGGCGCGGAGAGACGCTGGCGTTGGTCGGGGAAAGCGGTTCGGGAAAATCCGTCACCGCCAATGCGATCCTTCGTCTGCTGCCGAAGGCGTCGGCACGTTATCTGGAAGGGCAGATTCTTTATGATGGTCTGGATACACTGAAATGCAGCGAACGCCAGCTCAGGGGACTGCGTGGCGGAAAAATCGGGATGATTTTTCAGGAACCGATGATGTCGCTGAACCCGCTCCATAAAATCGGCCGCCAGTTGTGTGAAACCCTGGCGATACACCGGGGTGTTCGTCAGCGGCAGGCTGAAAAGCGCGCACTGAGCTGGCTGAAGAAAGTCGGGATCCGGAATCCGGAGCAACGGATGTATGCTTATCCGCATGAACTTTCCGGCGGCGAGCGGCAGCGGGTCATGATTGCCATGGCGCTGATTAATGAACCGGACCTGCTGATTGCGGATGAGCCGACGACAGCACTGGATGTGTCGGTGCAGGCGCAAATACTGGATCTGCTCAAGCAATTGCAGGAAGAAATGGGCATGGCGATGCTGTTCATTACCCATGATCTGAGCATTGTTCGTAAGATTGCAGACCGGGTTGCGGTTATGCAATTGGGTAAACTGGTGGAAACCAATACCCGGGAAATGATTTTTTCCGCCCCTGCGCATCCTTATACTCAACAACTGATTGCGGCCGATCCGCCTGGTGAGCCTGTGCCGGTTCAGGGCGATCCGGATGCGATGTTTGAAGTTGAAAAGCTGCGTGTCTGGTTCCCGGTAAAAGGCGGCATTATGAAACGTGTCATCGGGCATATTAAAGCTGTGACGGATGTCAGTTTTTTATTGAAACGGGGTCAGAGTGTTGGTCTGGTGGGGGAAAGCGGCTCCGGTAAATCGACGACGGGCATGGCGATTCTGAGGTTGCTCAGCAGTGAAGGCAGTATCCGGTTTGATGGTCAGGAAATCGGAGGTTTGAGCAGGAAGGGAATGCTGCCTTACCGGAGCCGGTTACAGGTAGTCTTTCAGGATCCGTTTTCTGCGCTCAACCCGCGTATGTCGGTTGCTCAGATTATTGGTGAAGGGCTCAAGGTACATCAGCATCTGTCAGAACAGGAAGAGGATGCCATGATCTGCCAGGCCATGCAGGATGTTGAGCTGGATCCGGCAACCCGGTTTCGTTATCCGAATGAGTTTTCCGGCGGGCAGCGGCAGCGGATTGCGATTGCACGGGCTCTGGTGCTGAAACCCGAATTCATTTTGCTGGACGAACCCACGTCATCACTGGACAGAACGGTGCAGTTCCAGGTCCTGAATCTTCTGAAAGAGTTACAGATGAAGTACGGGCTGAGCTACCTGTTCATCAGCCATGATCTGAATGTTGTCAAATCGCTATGCCATTACACATTGGTACTGAAAGATGGTCGCGTTGTTGAGCAAGGACCGACGCAGAAGCTGTTTCATCAGCCTGAAGCTGAGTATACGCGCGAACTCGTCAGCTTATCTGCAATGAGCTAAAACGCTCTTTCCCCCCTTTGAGAGGTGCGACAGGTTTTTATCCTGATCAGGCACCTCTTTTTCACAGATTGCCTCAGATGGATTATGCTTTAGTTACAGAATATTGTGCATAAAGATGCGCATAAAATGTGCCTTGTCGCATCCTTTATGCTGACTTACTGCACAATATTGAGATCTTTTCAGGTGGGGTTGGCTAATTGTTATACAAATTATTACAGGATGTAAGAGTCTTTATTGGAATATAATTTTATTGAACTACAATTGATTGGTGTAAAACACTGCTTGTTGTGTTTTTGTTATCATATGATGCTTTCAATGGGTGAATGAAGGCTGATGAAATAAAGTTCTTAACAATTAGATTACAATCTGAGTATTATACTGCTCGAGTTGTAACCATACAGACTATAACAGGGAGACTCATATGCAGTCATTGGTCGATTTTCTCAACGGAATAATATGGAGTCCGGCACTGATTTATCTTTGCCTGGGTGCCGGTTTATTTTATTCCATCACAACACGCTTCATGCAGGTCCGCCATATTGGTGAGATGGTTCGTTTGTTGTTCTCTGGCCAGAGTTCTGACAAGGGTATTTCTTCTTTCCAGGCACTGGCGGTATCACTTTCTGGTCGTGTCGGTACAGGTAACATTGCAGGTGTTGCTGCCGCAATCGGTTTTGGCGGTCCTGGTGCCGTATTCTGGATGTGGGTTGTTGCCTTCCTGGGTGCTTCAACGGCTTACTATGAGTCAACACTGGCTCAGATCTATAAAGAGGAAGATGAAGGTCAGTTCCGTGGTGGCCCGGCTTATTTCATTGAAAAAGCGATGGGACAAAAATGGTATGCGTGGGTCTTTGCAATCGCAACAATCCTGGCATGTGGTCTGCTTTTGCCTGGTGTACAGTCAAACAGTATCGGTAATGCAGTAGCGGCTGCGTTCGGTTCTGGTGAGATGATCGAAACCACTTTAGGTACATTCAGTTCTGCGAAGATCATCACCGGTGCAATTGTGTGTCTGGTTCTGGCTATCATCATCTTTGGTGGTGTGAAGCGTATCGCGCACTTTACCCAGATTATCGTTCCGTTTATGGCGCTGGGTTACATTGTGATGGCTTTCGTCGTCATTCTGCTGAACATTGATATGGTGCCGCATGTATTTGCAACCATTATTGGTGATGCCTTCTCGCCAATGGCGGGTGTGGGTGCAGCGATTGGCTGGGGTGTAAAACGTGGTGTTTACTCGAACGAAGCCGGTCAGGGTACAGGTCCTCACGCTGCAGCGGCAGCACAGGTTGATCACCCGGCACAGCAAGGTTTTGTACAGGCGTTTTCAATCTATATCGATACGCTGCTGGTTTGTAGTGCAACTGCATTCATGATCATCATTACCGGTGCCTTTAACGTACACGGTGCTGAAGGTGCATTCCTGGTACAGAATCTGCCTGCTGATATTGCGGCGAACAGCCCGGTATTTACGCAGATGGCGATTGAGACAGCAATGCCTGGTCTGGGTAAACCATTCGTAGCCATTGCGTTGTTCTTCTTCTCATTCACAACGATTCTGGCTTACTACTACATCGCAGAAACGAACATTGCTTACATCCACCGTACGATTCATGTTCCGGGACTGGTTTTCGCATTGAAACTGGTACTGCTGGGCTCTGTATTCTACGGTGCTGTGAAAACTGCGAACCTGGCTTGGGCAATGGGTGATGTTGGTGTAGGTCTGATGGCCTGGCTGAACATTGTCGGTATTCTGATTATCTTCTTCATGGCAAAACCTGCACTAAAAGCACTGAAAGACTATGAAGAACAGAAGAAAGCCGGTGTAACCGAATACGTATTTGATCCAGTCAAACTGGGCATTAAAGGCGCGGATTACTGGGAAGAGCGTATGAAGCGTAAAGGCCAGCAATCGCCGAATGTAGATGGTGAGGCTTCTTCTGCAGGAACAGCCAAATCAACATCATAATAAAATAGACAGACAGGAATGAATTCAAAGGCCAGCATGAGCTGGCCTTTGTGTTTTTGCCGCAAGGCGAAACTGCAAAACAGATTCTGCAACACAGAGAAATATGCGTTTGGGTGTGTATGTGTTAAGGTCCCCTTAATAAACAAATTGTTACATTTGTTTTGTCGATGAAAACTGGAAGTATCAGTGCCTCTGGTTGGCTCTGTGCAGACGAAACTGCTACGTCATCAAATCAAGGAAGCCTATGTTTGTTGTATCACTCACATATACTTGTGCGCTCAGTGAAGTAGAAAAACACCTGGATGCGCATATCGCTTACCTGGAACAGCAGTATGCTGCCGGTGTCTTTCTGTTGTCAGGCCGGAAAGAGCCCCGAACCGGAGGTGTCATCCTGGCAAATGCAGAAAACCGTGAAGCTTTAGATCAAGTGTTGCTGGCCGATCCTTTCCGTCAGCATGGGCTGGCAACCTATGAAATCACCGAGTTTATCCCGACCAAAACCAGTGAAGCCCTCTCTTTTCTGAAGCAATCGCTGTAACTACGACGGCCTGAAATCGTGTTTTAGTCAGCGATTTTAAGTATGACTCTTTTCAGCACGCAGAGAGGGTGAGGTCAATTCATCATGCTGCGTTCGACCAAATGATATGAATGACCATGTGAGTCTGGAGGAATAGGATGTATCAGATAGCTATTGTTATTTTTGATGATTTTACCGATGTCGATTTTTTCCTGTTGCGGGATATTCTGGGGAGAATGTCATCGGACTGGACTGTAAAAGTACTGGGAACAAAGTCGGTGCATACTTCAACCTTGGGTATGGAAGTTAAAACAGATGGTCATCTTGCTGAAGTGTCTGACGCGGATGCTGTTTTATTCTGCAGTGGCTATAAAGGTGTGCCTGCGGCCCTGAATAATCCTGAATTTATGTCTGCTTTGAAACTGAATCCTCAGCAGCAGCTGATCGGTTCGATCTGTGCCGGGGCTTTTATTCTGGCTAAACTCGGGCTTCTGGATGGCGTGCCGGCAACAACCCATCCGGATGCAAAGCCAGCCCTTGCAGCGGAAGGCGTATGCGTGCTGGATAAAGCACTGGTCGTGAATGGCAATGTAGCAACGGCTGGCGGATGCTTGTCTCAGATGTATCTGACAGGCTGGCTGATTGAGCGATTGTATGATGCCGATAAGCGCCGAGCGATACACCGACAACTGATTCCAGCGGGGCAGTCTGAGATATTCGACAAACTCATTACCCAAACAATTGCTGAAGCCTGATTTGTATAAGGCAGACGTGACTATCGTGACGTCTGTCTTTTGAGTGTGGCTTTGTGTGACATCCAGTTGCTGTACAACATCTCTGCCTATATTTCCGCCTATATTTCCGATAAGACAAGTGACTGATTAAAATGAATTTTTTACTGATTCGCTCTGGTGGGAATCTCTGTGTCCATGTTAAGTTCCTGAATGGAAAATAAAATAGTGTTGGATAAATAGGTGAGGAAATCACGGATGAAGTTAGAAACCCCGCAATTGATCATGACACCAATCACGCAAGCAGACTGGTCACTTTTTTATGCGTTGCATGTTACCCCTGTTGTGATTGAAAAATGTTTTGATGCGCCTGCAGAAGACGAATTGAAAACCAAGTTCGAATCACGTCTGAACGGCTGGACGCCAGAAAGTGATGGCTGGCTGACACTGGTGATTACAGAAAAGCAGACGCATCAAAAAGTCGGAATGACCGGATTCATTCTTAAAGATGGGATTGCGGAAGTGGGGTATCTGTTCATGCCTGAGTATTACGGCAAAGGCTATGGGACAGAATCCCTGCGCGCCGTGATCAACTGGGCTGAAGATGAATGTGGTCTGGATGCCTTTCAAGCGGTGGTCACGGAAGGAAATATTGCATCTGAGCGCGTGCTGGAAAAGTGCGGTTTCACGTTACAGGAAAAAATTCCTGAAGCTTACGAAATTGGCGGCAAACGTTATGCGGACCATATTTACCTGAGACGATGAAATTCGTTCGTTTCTGAACCCTTATCCGGACATTTCCACACGGGATAGAACAATGATGCCGCCAGATAATTAATCTGGCGGCAAAACACAGCTTAAACCGTAAACTGTCTCATCAGATCATTCTGCTCTCGGACATTCTGAATCTGCGTTTCCATGGCAACACTGGTTTCACTGGCGGTTTCAGCTACCTGAACCGACAGATCTTTAATGTTGATGGTGTTACCGTTAATGTCTTCAGCGACCAGACTTTGCTCTTCTGCAGCGGAAGCAATTTGTATATTCATATCATTAATTTGCTGAATGGCCTCACGAATGCTTGAAAGGGCATCATCCGCTTCCTGTGCCATAGCCACCGTGCTGCTGGCGGTGTTTTTACTCAGCGCCATTGTGCTGGTTGCTGAGCTTGCGCCCGCCTGAAGCTGTTCAATCATCTGGCGGATTTCTGTGGTCGATTGTTGGGTACGTTGGGCCAGCGTACGGACTTCGTCAGCAACCACGGCAAAGCCACGGCCTGAATCACCAGCCCTTGCTGCTTCAATCGCCGCATTCAGTGCCAGCAGGTTGGTTTGATCGGCGATGTCATTAATGACCTGAAGAATACGCTCAATATTTCCGGTTGCAGACTCCAGTTCTCTGACCACATCAACGGCCTGATCGATTTGATCCGACAGATCGTGAATCGATACGGATGTACGGGAAACGACATTGCTGCCTTGTTGTGCGGCTTCTTCGGCTGCAGAAGCAGCAGACGCGGCGCTTTGTGCGTTGTCAGCGACATTGGCAGAAGTGGAAGCCATTTCATTCATGGCCGTGGCCAGTTGTTCCAGTTGCTGCAGCTGGCGGTTCATGGCTTCTGCGGAACGATTCGCACCCTCTGCGGTGAGTTCCGTGCCTTGCATGATGTCGCGGCTTAAGGTTTGTGAACGGATAATCTGTTGTTGCATCCGTTCTGCAAACTGATTAAAGCTTTGTGCCAAAGTGGCAAATTCTGGTTCAGCATCGGTGTTGAGACGCTGTGTCAGATCAGCCTGACCGGAAGAGATGTTTCTCATGGCCTGGTTAATCACGTCCAGTGGACGCATCAGGCGTTTCACCATCAGGAAAACTGCTACACAGCCAAATGCAATGAACAGCAGTGAATACACAATCGCATTTTGCTTAATTTGGTTCACGGCCGCAAAAGCGATGTCTTTTTTCAGTACAGCACCAATATACAGATTCTGACCATCTACTTTATGGAAGCTGACGTTCACAGATTCGTTATCCAGCTCAGTATCAATGGGTTTGTCTGATACCTTTAATCCCGGATAAGTTTCAGACAGTATTTTACCGTTATTCTTCTTATCCGGGTGGGCAATGATGGTGTCTTTGCCAGATATCAGGAAAAGATAACCTGCATCAAACAGGGAGGCCTGGTTGATGAGGCTGGCCATTTTACTCATGCTGACGTCGAAGAAAATGGCGCCTGCAAATTTACCGCTTTGTTTGATTGGCGCAGCAAAAGAAACCAGAATTTCATTGGTGACTGAATCGCGGTAGGCGGATGTGATGATCATATGCCCGGCGTCTCTGGCCTGTGTATACCAGGGACGTTTGCGAGGATCCCAGCCTGCGGAAGGCTGCCAGCTTGGATCACTGATGATGTAGGAGCCATCTTTCTCGAATCCGACACCAGTCAGTTCAAAAGTGTTTGCTAAAACGGATTGACCGATAACGGTACGAATGTTTTCAGGAGAGAAATTTTGTTCGACAAGGCTGGTTGTCATATTTGCTAATTTGGTACGGCTGGCGATCTCGGTGACCAGCGTTTGATTCACGCCGGAAACGATCTCATTGATGCTGCTGCTGACTAACTTGTTGACATCATCTCTGGTGTGAACGTACTGGATACCTGAAAGTAATACTAAGGCGGCGAACAGTATTGCCGACGAAGTGGCAACGATCTTGTGGCTAAACTTCATTGGGTCCCTCAACTACTGCTTTGAATGTTTTTGTCCTTCTATTGTCGTCCCGCAGCAAAAAAGCCTTAATAGCGAAAATTTGTATTTGTGATGCATGAATGTTTTTTGAGAATCATTTTGTGAGGAATAATACATTTGACGCTAGTGAAGAATATTGTGCGGATTGAAAAGGGCAGCCGAAGCTGCCCTGAAAGTATACAACGAGAGGAATATTGTCAGTCGATCAGGCTATATTCATTGCGCAGGACTGTGATGATTTCTTTTTTGGGATTACCGCCCAGGACAATTTTCTTGCCGGTAATCTTTTCAGCAATACCTGTATAAATGCGGGACACCTGCATCAGTACTTCTTTCGGCAATGCGTTATCACGTGCCAGTGCCTCACGTTCGTTCATACGATCTTTATTCAGCAGAATATCCGGATCCGGGAAGTGGTTCAGCAGTAACTGCCGGAAGTCTTCTTTTGAGTTTTCAACAATCTGACCTTCACGGTAAGCCGGGCCGTCCCAGATACGGGAAGAGTCTGGCGTGCCAACTTCGTCCATATAGATCATTTTTTCTTTACCACTGGCATCGGTGACATAGCCGAATTCGAACTTGGTATCGACAAAAATCTGATCCAGTTGAGCCAGGGCATCACTGATCACGCCAAAACCTTGTTTCAGCAGCGTTTCGTAATGGTCTATGTCTTCAGGCTTGCTGAAGTTGAAGGCTTTGAAATTGTTCAGCAGATCGTTGCGGGTGACATTGACATCATCAACCGCAGGCACACCCGGAATACCGTGCAGGATACCTTTTGTGGATGGGGTGATCAGTAACTCTGGCAGTTTCTGATCTTTTTGCAGACCATCCGGGACTGCAATGCCGCAAAACTCACGGTCGCCATTGGCATATGCGCGCCACATTGAACCCGTAATATACTGACGACAAATGGCTTCTACTTTGATTGGACGCGCTTTCTGCACTATCCAGACGAAGGGGTGCGGGATATCCAGAATATGGCTGTCTGCCAGACCCTGCTCACGGAACAGGCGGAACCAGTGGTTTGAAATCGCATTCAGGGCGGCACCTTTTCCCGGAACGCCTTTCAGGCCGCCTTCACCGTGCCAGATACAGTCGAATGCAGAAATGCGATCGCTGATGACCATAATTGCCAGCGGGGCATCCGGGCTGACATCATAGCCTTTCTCCTGGATCAGGCGTCGGCTGTCAGCTTCAGTCAGCCAGTAAACGGAGCGTACTTTACCGCTGTGAACCGGCTGGTCGGTACGGATTGGGAGATCATCATTTACAGCGAGAACTTGATCAGCAAGGCTCATGGTGAAGTTCCTATTTCAAGAGTCAATTCGATGAAAATTACTGGCAGGGGGCGAAACCTCCTGTTGGCGAGGCAGATAATAGCAGAAGTCATTTTGCCTTTCAGCAAAAAGCAAACGTTTGCCTTGGTGTTTTTCTGACTGATGGTTAATCCGGCAATCCCTGAAAATTCAGCAGAAATCGCAAAGACAGAGCAGAGGTTCGTGTATGGGACGAAATTATGGCAAAATCGCGTCCCTTCATCTTTCAGGCCACGGCGTATTCAACATGCATTTTACTTCTGAACAGCAGCGTTTTATTCAGCATGAAGAAGGAAATGCCTTATGTATTGCCGGTGCAGGCACAGGTAAAACAACGACGCTGGTTGGCCTGATTCAGTCACAGCTTCTCAAGCGGCCAGCCCAGGAAATGCTGGTGCTGATGTTCAACAGTGATATCCGGCGTGACTTTCAGCGGAAGCTGGCGCAGGCGGGTGTTGAACAGCCTGTGCCCGTGCATACCTTTCACAGTTTTTGTCTGAGTGTGCTGAACCAGTCCGGTTATCTGGCGGAATCGGGCTTCAGAGTCGATTTCAAACCGGGTGAAAACGATAAAAGTTTGGCAAAGCAGGTGCTGCGACAAATGGCCGGCAAAGAAACGGCTTACAGCAAGCAGCAGCAACTGAAAGAGCCGAAAACGCTGGAATTGCTGCTGAGTTTTGTGGGGCTGGTGAAAGCGCATATGCTGCCACCGGCTGAAGTCTTTGCGATGGCCGGAATTAACAGCGATTACCGTTTTATTCTGCAGGCTTTTCAGGCCTTTGAGCATTTACGGCAGGCACAGCGGTTGCTGTTTTTTGACGACTGGCTGGTCACCGTGGTTGGTCTGCTGGAACAAAATATCAGCCTGAGGGCGCGTTATCAGCATCAGTGTCGGCTTTTGGTTGTGGATGAATTTCAGGACATCAACAATGCACAGTACCGCCTGCTGAAACTGTTACTCGGGGACGGCTGCCAGCTGGTGGCTGTCGGCGATGTGGATCAGTGTATTTACACCTGGCGGGGCAGTGCGCCTCAGTTTATGCTCAACTTTGAGCGGGACTTCACACCTGCGAATGTCTATACCCTGTCTCAGACCTTTCGTTTCGGGCACAGTCTGGCCTTGGCTGCCAGTCATTTGATTGCGCATAACCAGGCCCGTTTTTCTGATTTTCTGACGGTTCCTTCGGAGGCTGTGTCAGATACGCAGGTCAGCCTGACTGGTTCGCCACGTCAGGTCGGAGAAATTGTGACCGCAATACAGACACACCTTGAGCAAGGCGGCAAGCCGAGCGATGTAGCGATTCTGGTCCGGCGCTGGTCCCAGACGCTGCTGTTTGAACTGGCGTTTCTCAGTAAACAAATTCCATACCAGATGCCAGTGCCGTCTGTCCTGGCCAACAGCAGGGAAGTCCGGTTGCTGATGGAAGTCATGCAGCTTGCTGTGGGACGTTTTGAACAGATGGCTGATCAGGATCGTTCGGCGCTGATGTTCAATCTGATGTCGTTTCCGCATTGTTATGTGCCGAATAAGGAACTGAAACCGCTGTGCGACCAGCTGGCGAAAATGAACAGCAAGGCCTGGACCGGGTTTGCAGAACGTCATGGTCAAGCGAACCCGAATCTCAAACTGGATAATCTGATTGAGCGGCTGGATTTACTGGGGCGTCTGCAACGCAAAGGCAGCCAGAAGGCGTTTGACGTTTTTGAGCAGTATCGCCGGGAAAGCGGGCTGGACAGCTGGATATGGAAAACAGAAGCAACAGCCAGTGAAATCGAAGAAGCGATTGACCGGCTGGATGCGGTTTCAACCGTACTGGAAACGATGGACCAACGGTGTGAAAAAGCGCTGCAATATTTCGAATTTTATTCGGCTCAGTCCAGACAGGTCAGTACGGAGCGAAGCGCACAGCCAGCGCAATCCGAAAGTATTCAGGTGACCACAATTTTCCGGGCAAAAGGATGTGAGTATACCCGGGTCTATCTGCCGTTTTGGGATAAAGATGCGTTCCCTTACCGTAACCCCGCGGCGACAGACATGAAAACAGATCAGGAAGAAGAGCGACGTCTCGCTTATGTGGCACTGACCCGTGCGAAAGATTTTGCCGCTGTGTATTACACAGATACAGAAAAAAAAGGGAAGCGCAATGCCAGCGCTTTTGTCCGGGAAGCGGCGATCGAACTGGCCGGAAGCATCGGTCCGTTGTTGTACCAAGCCGGTGAGTTGCCTGCAGCCGGGACGCCAGTGACAGAAAAATATTATGCGAGAGTGGGGCGGACAGAAGATGCGCCTGCTCCGAAACAGCCAGAGCAAGCCAGGAGTGATACCAGCCGGGTCGCGGTGAACCCGGGTATCGCCGGATACAGTTATCGCTGGGCGATTGAACAGCCGTTACCGGAGAATGCTGAAAAAGTGATTCGTTCACTGGTCAGAACGAAAAATGCCCGATATCTGGACACTGAAATCACCCGTTTGCTGCGAGAACTGGAAAAAGCACAGTCCGGTAAGCAATCTGTGCTTGAAAAACGCCTCATTGCTGTGGCGCATGCGCGTCGTCAGGCGCTTCGCTGAGCTGTAACACCTGCAGTTTTCGTTGTAACTGATGCAGCATGACGGATGCATCAGGCTCAGTTGCGTTCAGCCCGGAAACTAAAGTCATGAAGTAACAATCCATCATCACGGCAGCCATATCCGGGTTGTGGTTCTCTTCCTGAGCAAAAAGCTGATGACGAAAGGCATCCAGCTGCTGCTCAAATTCTTCCTGCTGCCAGATTAATTCTCTGAATAACTCCCGGCTGAAGTCGGCTTCACTGCAGTAAAAAGCGTACAGATGGCTTGCGTAGTGGATGAGCTTGCCTTGCGGGTGGGTATCGGGTTCTTCAGCTTTCGCATTTTTCAAAACCATATCGATTTGTTGCATCAGTCCTGCTTTGAGCAGCGAGAGCTTGGATGGAAAATGGCTGAATACAGTCCCGGCGGCAACGCCAGCCTGTTCCGCAATAAGACGAGTGGTCGTGTCCTGATACCCGGTTTGACGAAACAGCTGCCAGGCTGCCTGTAAAATTTTAAGGCGGGTTTGTTCTCTTTTATTCATCTGTGGCTGTGCCCGGTTAAGATCCTGCTTTTGCCACCATAATAACGCATCGGGAAAAAAGTATCAGTGATACCCTTGAAAATTGAGCGCGCTCAAATTAGCATAAATGAGCGCGCTCAATTTTATTTCAGGGGTACAGATGATGATGAACACAATCTTTTTCTTCAGAGCTATTTTGTTAACGGTACTTCGCTATACCGTATATCTGCCTTTTCTGGCGTTCTACTGTTTTGTTGTGGGGCCTGTCGTTGGGGGAGTCTTATTAGTCGGCGGTGTTGCGTTTGTATCTTTGATCCTTGGCCCGAGCACGGCAGTGACTGAGCTCAGAAAGGCTTATGGTGAATCGGAATCCCGTCCAGCCGCGGTACATCACTAACGAAGAGGTGTGCAGCACCTCAGTTTAAGAGTCAGCCATGCGGAAGCATGGCTTTTTTACGGCCCCCGACATTTATGAACCATTCCTTAACGGTCGCTTTTTTATAGGGTTAAAGCGAAAGGAAGGGCTTGTTATGTGGATTCGGTGGTTGCTGATTTTGCAACTCTGCAGTTTTCTCTGTGCTTGTGCGTCATCCAAAATCCATTGGCGTGATATTTCACGTGAAGCAGTTTCAACAAATGAAGATCAGTTGTCGTTATGTTCTCAGCTCTATCAGGATGAGCAACAGATCCAACAGTGCAAGGTCGAAATGTCGGCTTTACTTCGTGCCAGACAGTTATGTCATGCCGACTCAAACCCTGCCTACTGTGTCCGGATGGCTGAATATACATGGCGGCATTATAAAGATCATGTGCTGACGGAAGTGCCGGATATCCGGCATGCGACTAGTTATCCGGTCATGTGCGGTTATCAGGAAAAGTTGGTTGTGCCTTGCGCAAAGGATAACTAATTCAATTAATTTCATCATAAAGTTTAATATCACCGTTCAGTGGGTCGTTACATCTAACTGATACATTCATCTGCCAGTGCAGATAGATGTTGAACGGTATAAGAATGGGCATAAAAGCCCAGTTAGTTGTGATGCTTGGCTGCCTTGTGCAGCCTTTTTTTGTTGCCCGGCCAGCATTGCCCAAACCCTGCACACCTGATATGTTTCTTGCTGCATATCATTTTCATCTGTCGTCAGATGAGATCCACAACTTCATGACTGCGCTTTCAGGGAGGAAGTATGCCGCTATCAGACTTGCTGCATGAGCTGGAAATTTTGGGTGAACAGAATGATGCGAGTGAAACGAACCGAGCCAAAAAACTGCTGAATATCACCCGTGACACAGGTGAGTTTCTGGCTGTCATGGTGAAGGCTTCCAAAGCGGAGCTGGTGCTGGAAATCGGCACTTCAAACGGATATTCCACGCTTTGGCTGGCATCAGCGCTTCCGGCATCCGGCAAAGTTGTGACGGTTGAAAAGCTTGCTGATAAAGCTCAGATGGCAGCCGAGAACTTTGCCCGCGCAGAACTGCAGGATCGCATTGTGCAGGTTCAGGCTGACGCCGGCGAATTTCTTCGTGGCAGCCAGCAGATGTTCGATCTGATTTTTCTGGATGCTGATCGTTCATCATATCTGGCGTATGCAGATGACCTTTTAAGCCGATTGTCTTCAGGCGGGGTACTGGTGTGTGACAATGCCATGTCACACCGGCATGAACTGGAAGACTTTATGGCCTATTTAAGTACCAAAGACACGTTGACGTCTTGCCTGTTACCGGTCGGAAAGGGTGAATTTGTCGTCCACAAAGCCTGATGCTGCTGTTGAATCAAGGAATGAAACATGAAGTCAAAAGATATCGCCACAGCGTTGCTGGTTGTTCTGATTTGGGGCGTGAATTTTTCTGCGATTAAAATCGGTCTGGAAACACTGCCACCCATTTTATTTTCTGCATTACGGTTTGCTGTGGTTGCGTTACCGGCTGTCTTTTTTGTGCCTTTTCCAAAGACATCGGTGTTCAACGTACTTGGCGTCGGGCTGTTTCTCGGTGTATTGAAATTCGGGCTGTTATTTATCGCAATGAAAGCGGATGCATCGGCAGGTTTATCTTCCCTGATTTTGCAGGCGCAGGTATTTTTTACGATTGGCCTGAGCGTGTTGCTCTACAAAGAAGCGATCGGCAAGCATCATGCCATAGGAATCTTGATTGCGAGCACAGGCTTCAGCTTATTTCTGATGGAAAGTGGCGGAAATATCACGGCCCTGGGTCTTGTGATGATCCTTGCGGCTGCCTTCTGCTGGGCAATTGCGAACAGCATTATGAAACGTATGAAAGGGGTGAACCTGTTACATTTTATGGTCTGGGTGAGTCTGGTTCCGCCGGCTCCGCTGCTCGTCATTTCTTACTTCACAGAAACATCTGACCCAATTTCGTTATTACTCGCAGCAAAAACAGAGACCTGGCTGGCCATATCCTATGTCAGTTATATTTCGACCCTCCTGGCGTTTGCTTTATGGGGACACTTACTGAAGAGTTATCCTGCTGCCACAGTCACTCCTTTTGCCTTGCTGATCCCTGTGGTCGGGATGATTACAGCGGCTTTGCTGCTTGGTGAGCGAATGGCAGAATCAGAAATTTTAGGTGCGGGGTTCATTTTTCTCGGTCTGGCTGTGTGTGTCTTGGGAGGCCGGTGGTTCAGGGCTAAGGCTGAAGTAATTCCTGGTGAATCTTAGTGGGGTAAAAGACGGTCAGAAGGGGATGTCGTGGCCTGGAAAATAAAGAGAGTCCGATGAATCTGATATTTGAACGTCAGTATATGTTGCCTGCCTGGATATTCATCTGGATTATTGCATTGATTGTGTTCGCCGATCTGTTTTTTCTTCGTGCGCCACCCAGTACGGTGATGGTTTATTCCGCAATATTGAAGGATTCAGGAAAAGGCATACCTGCGAGTTAGGCATCGTTCAGAATAAGGTCCTGGTAAGAAGAAGTGTCGATGCGGGAAATTGTAAAACTGTCCAAAAATAGGATGCCATTCTTTTAGAGCGATCATTGCTTCTTGAACGATGGGTCGATATGCGTGACATGAATAATAAGAAATTGTCTGGTTTTATTCTGGAAAACAGGCTGCTGATAGATATCTTATTTTGTCTGATGGCATTCATATTACCTTTCATGATGAAGATGAAATGGTTTGAGTCTTACCTTCAGACGATGAATGTATGCTTCATCATTGAAGGGTTTACGGCGTTTTATTTTCTAATTATCTTTATCAGTTAAAGGAGTTTCAAATGGAAACCATGATTACTCGCGCTGTTTCACTGAGGCGGGAAGGGGAACATCTGGCATCCAGAGCATTACTTTTTACCTTAGTTGAGAACCAATCACCGTACGCTCCACAGGCACATTTGCATATCGCCTGGTCCTATGACAATGAGGGAAAAGAAAAAGAAGCGGTCCTGCATTATGAACTTGCACTGGCAGGATAATTGAGTGTTTTGGATCGATTCGAAGCATTGTTTGGATTAGCCTGTACTCATCGTTGTTTGGGAAATTATGACGATGCACTGGATTATTTTAAGCAAGTTATTGCAGAGTATCCTGATGCGGATGAAATAAAACCATTCTATGCGATGTGTTTGTATCATTTAGGCAGACATAAAGAAGCGATGGAAATTGTACTGAGGTTACTTGTCGAAAAAACAAACAGTCCTTCCATTAAGAAATATGAGCAGACAATTCTGAGGTATGCGTCTGATCTGAATAGGAAATGGTAAGTGATTATTGAATGATATTCCTATTTGCATCATATGAATGGACAGAGAATAATTGCCAAAACTGATGAGAATCATGTATCCTTTTGCTTCCTGATGAAAGAGACATATAAACTGACGGATAAATCAGTTCAGTCAGCAGGAATTGGATGCAGTATATTTCATACAGATTGTGGTGTGCATTCAGAAGCTTTCAAGACGTATTTGTACTGTCATAAACCAATGCTAGGATGCTGCAATTCGTTTATGGCTGTCAGGAAAGCAAACAGGCTTTCATTGTGTTTTGGTGTGGTACAACTTATCGATACAACGGGTTGATGTCTGTCTGACAATGACCGGTTTCGTTAACTCTTCGTGCATTTTACGCCAATCTGAACAGAAGCCCTGTGTTTCATTCGTGATCGTGACGAAATTTTGACGTATTTTTGCGTTTATTTTTCGCCATATCGTGATCGATTGAATACGCTTAAGTTAATGGCTTGGTGACACCACGTCGCCAACCGCCGGAATTATAATAAGAAACTGAACTATGGTTCCTTGAGTGCGGGGCTGCAAAGCCCCGAATTTTTTTGGTTTCACCTCTCAGAACATCTTCTTTCATCACGCCTTCCGAGCGCAAGTGGAAACACTTAGATAACCCTGTGATTGCCCCTGCCTGAAAAGCTGTTATGTTGTTTCGACAGAGACTGACATGACCCGGGAGGAATGGAATCATGATGTTCATCAAATTTAATGTCTTTGGTCATCTGATGTCGGTTCAGCGCAAGGATGGGGAATGGTTGCTCTTCATGGAATCCGAGACTTCTCTGAGAGCCCGGGTTTATGATGTGGTCATTCCTTCAGATTTGCAGGAGTCAGAGCTGGCAGGTTATCTGGCTGATATTTATCATGAACAGGCCTCAGCTCAATATCCGGATGTTCAAAAATACTGAGCGTCACACAGTTCCAGCTGATGCTCAGCGTCACAGCGCAAACTAAATTGTATTTACCGAAATAGACACGCTTTTCTTCAGGCAATCAAAAGGAATCAGAATGCTTTTCCGAGAAATGACCTCTTCAGACTTCCAGCAATTCTGGCCCACGTTTCAGACCATCATTCAGGAACAGGAAACTTACGCGTTTGAGCCGCAAATGAATGTATCTCAGGCTTATGCATTGTGGTGTGAACAACCGCTGAGAACTTTTGTCTGCGAACAGGATGGTATGCTGCTGGGCTCTTACTACCTGAAAGCGAACGCGATGGGGCCGGGTGATCATGTCTGTAATTGCGGTTATATGGTGACTTCAGAGGCGCGTGGTCGGGGTGTGGCAAAAGCCATGTGTGAACATTCTCAGCAAATAGCGGTTTCGCTTGGATTCCGGGCTATGCAGTTTAATTCCGTGGTGTCGACAAATGAAGCCGCGGTCGCTTTATGGCAGAAACTGGGATATCAGATTGTCGGGACGATTTCTGGTGCCTACCGGCACCGGACTTTGGGATATGTCGATACGTTTGTCATGTATAAATCACTGTAATCAAAAGATGAAATGGAGAGAAAAATGTCAGGGATGACGGATTTACAAGCCTTACTTCGTTCAATGTCGCCACAATTGCGCCCGGAAGCCTATGTGTTTTGTAGTGTGAAAGGGGGTGTGGCTGAATATCTGGCGCTTTCGCCGATAGCAATGTTCAGAGAGCAGGAAGGACTGACGCTGGTTGTCACAGAGTCAGCGGCCGAGGCTATCGGGGCAGTCTCTGATACGACGTTTCGCTGTATTACTTTAACGGTACATTCCAGCCTGGAAGCCGTCGGACTGACAGCTGCTGTGTCCACCGCTTTGGCTGAGCACGGAATCAGTGCGAATGTGATTGCAGCGTATTACCACGATCATATATTTGTCCCTGCCGACAAAGCAGACAAGGCCGTGGCGGTCCTCACGGCTCTGGCAAATCAAAGTTGATCGCAGGATAAGCATTTGATTTTGTGCCTCAACACTTGCTGCTGAGGCACAGGAAGCTATGTTTTATCGGCTGGTCAGCGTGAAGTCGAACTTCGTATTATCCATTCGTTTTACTGTCAGATTCGATGGGAAGGTTTCTGCTGGTGTGATGATCTCAACAATGCCATTGTGCGGATTGTACTGGAAATACATCGAACCATTGGCAATATATTCTCCGGTTGTCATGTCCCGAATATAAATGGCGCAAGTGACGATATCGCTATTCTCAGTGACTGGCAATAAACTATATTCCTGATCACCAGACCAGATTTGTGCATCACCGATATCATGCGCATTAAATGTCATCAGGAACTGACGAGGCTCACCCCCGGTCACATCAATCAACCGCATACTGATTGCAAAATGAGTATCTACTTCAGTCACCTGGAACTTTGAAAGTCCGCCCATTTCTTTAAGGCTTGGGTAATTGCCATAGGTGTAGCTGTTGAAAAAGCCTGAACCATCAGAGTGCTGGTAGCAGTTGACTTTCACCGGGTTAATGACTTTTAAAGATAAATATTTATCATTGAAGTTGTCACCATCGTGAAACGTCACATCATCTCCGAGCGAATAGTATTCAGGGGTACCCCCAAAGTTTTCTTCGCGATAAAAAGCCAAATCCGTTGTTTTGTTCATTTGTCCACCATTTATTGTCATTGTTATAAATAAAAGCCAACCCCAAATGTCAGCAAAAATAAAAATAGACGGGCAATTTTATTATGCAAATCACGAGTAATGATTTCAGATTCAGGTTTTGCCAGCCGGTGTTCGCTGTATGTGTCACCCGGACAAGGTGAACGTTGTCTGTATCTTCATCTGAATTTTTGATCTGTGTTCAGTTTTCAGGCATTGCAAAGTAGCCAGATTCCTCTTATTTTTTAGTTGATCACTTGATTAATGAATTGAAGGCTTATGTCCAGAGGAAGACCACAGGATCCGGAAAAGCAGGCACAGATGATGGCGGCACTGCTTGATGCTGCCGAACGTTTGCTGAACAGAAAATCATATAAATCCATCACCATACGCGAACTGGCGGCTGAAGCCGGGACGCAATCTGCGATGATCAGTTATTACTTCGGCAACAAAGAAGGGCTGTTTCTTGCGTTACTGGATCGTACCGGCGATATGCGTCAACGCAGGCTTCAGCAGGTGGCAGGCTTACTCGGCACGGAGCCGGAACGGGTACTGCCTGTGCTGGTGTCGACGATATCAGACATCATGACGGAAGAGCCATGGCTCATCAATCTGGTGAAAGATGAAGTGCTGGCCAGTGAGGGGCGGCTGAGAGAGCATTTTGTAAAAACATTCCCAGTCCGCATCGGCCATGCGTTGCTGACCATGTTTTCGGTCTTGCAGCAAAAAGGCATTTTACGGGCAGAGATTAATCCTCGTTTTGCCACTGCTTCCATGATCAGCCTGATGGCGTTCCCCATGATTGCAGAACCTTTGATTCAAGGCGTTCTGGGTGTGGATCGTCAGGTGTTACGTTCAGATGCATGGAAACAGCATTTAACCCTGTTATTGACCCAGGGGTTTGGCCACTTCCCGGCGCAAGGAGACTCCGATGAAATCCGCTAAAATTCGTCAGTTACTGAAAACGAAAGCTGTTGCGCCGCTGTTTATCGGTTGTGCCGTGATTGTCATGGTGACGCTCGTGATTACCCGGCCCCCGGTGAAGCATCAGGCGGTCGAGGTTTCGCCAACCGCAGTGTCTTACATTGAAGCGACGCCGTCACTTGTGCGTCCTCGTCTGACCGGACACGGTTTTATCGAACCTTCTGTGAAAGTCAAAGCGATTGCTGAAGTCTCGGGTAGGGTCAGCAGGGTTTCACCTTTGCTGAAGCAGGGCAGTCTGGTGAATCAGGGCGAAGTCCTGGTTGAACTGGATCAGGCCGATTACCTGCTGGCGTTGAGCCAGGCAGAAGCTGAGTTTGCCATTGCGAAGGCCAACCTGGCTGAGCTGGCACAGACAGACAAGACTCTGAAACGCCGTCAGACACTGATTCTGGATACGATGAAAGTTGCCAGACGGGAACTGGACAGAAAGCAAACGCTGAACCAGCGTGGTGCTCAGTCGGCTTCTCAGGTCGATGGTGAGCGTCAGAAGCTAATTCAGCTGCAGCAGGAACAGGCGTTGCTGGAAAATGAGCTGGCTGTCCTGCCAGCTAATCGCGAGGTCTTGATCGCCAGACAGACGGTTGCGGAAACTCAGGTGGCGCAGGCACAGCGAAACCTGGCACGAACCCGGATTGTCATGCCGTTCACCGGCCGGGTGACAGCGGTACAGGCGGAGCAGGCGCAGTTCATGCAGACCGGACAAGTTTTATTTGAAGCCAGCGGTATTGACCGAATGGAAGTTACGGCCCAGTTTCCTGTTGCGAAGCTGAAACCTTTTTTTCAAACCCTTTTTAGCGACAGAACACAATCGGTGAATGTGACGGATGCCCGTGTGTTCGGCACTTTGATTGCCCAGATGGGAATCGAGGCCGAGATTCGGGTGCCCGGCTTTTCTGAATCGTCCTGGACCGGTCACATTGTCAGTCTGGGAGAATCTCTGGACCCACAGTCGCATACGCTGGGCATCCGGCTGGCAATTGATCAGCCTTATCAGGATCTGACGCCGGGCAGTAAGCCGCCTTTGCTGGATGGGATGCCGGTTGTCGCCAGCCTGGTCGGGACAGAAATCCGCGCACTGATCATTCCGCGTCATGCGTTGCATGAGGGATATTTGCTGATTGCAGATCAAGACTCAAAGCTGCGCCGGTTACCGGCCTCGCCAGATTTGACCATGCAGGATCTGGCATTATTCAGCCCGGATGCGATTCCGGCTGGTACGCCAGTAATCACCAGTGATCTCTTGCCCGCGATGGCGGGAATGCCTCTGGTCCTGCAGCAGGACGTGGCGTTGCAGCAACGTCTGTCTTCATCCTCAACTGAGCTGGTGAAAACGGATGGGGAGGGCAGACCATGATCCGGTTTTTTGCTGGTCACCCGACGGCAGCCAACTTGCTGATGGCGTTATTTATTCTGGCGGGCCTGTATTATTTACCAACCCTGCAGAGGGAAACTTTTCCGAAGATTGATACCGATACGGTTCGTGTGACGGTGCCTTATCCCGGTGCTGGTCCGCGAGAGGTGGAAAATGGCATCTGCCGTCCGCTGGAAGAGGCCACCGAAGCCATTGTTGCCATGGACGAAGTGCAGTGTGAATCCCGGAACAGTCTGGCGATGATGACACTGACGATGGCGGAAGGTGAAGATTTCAAAGCATTTCAGGATGATATTCGTTCGGCTGTGGATGGTATCGACAGTTTTCCGGACGAAGCAGACACACCTGTGATCGAAGAAATGGGCCGGACAAGTCCGGTCGTCACCGTGGCTGTGACAGCCGATCAGCTGACGCGGCCAGAACTTAAAGCATTGGCTGAACAGCTGAAAGAGAAAATGCTGAGACAACCAGGGATTCCACTGGTTCGGATTGAAGGCTTTTCCACCCGGCAGTTGCGTGTGTCACTGGATCCTGAGCAACTGAGGTTTTACGGACTGTCACTGGAATCAATCAGCGCGAGCATTGCATCTCAGAATATCAATCTGCCGCTGGGGGATCTGGAGACCCGTCATCAGACGTATGATCTCAGTGTGGACGACCAGCGTGTGACGGTGGATGGTTTATCACGTTTGCAGATCCTCAGTGGGCAAACCGGCAGTCAGGTCCAGCTGGGAGACATCGCGACAATCGAAGAAACTTTCAGTCATCCGGAAGACTTTGCGCTGTTTAACGGGAATCCGGCCGCGTTGCTGAATGTCTCGAAAAATACCAGTGATGACAGTCTGGATGTGCTGGCTGCGGTTGAAGCATTTCTTGCCACTGAACGCCAGCAATTGCCGGACAGCGTGCAACTGACGCTGACTAAAGACAACACTTCCATTGTGGTTGATCGCCTGACAATGCTGATCGATAACGCCTGGCAGGGGCTTGTGCTGGTGTTCTTCAGCCTGCTGCTGTTTTTCAATCTGCGGTATACCCTCTGGGTCGTCGCCGGGCTGCCGGTCAGCTTTCTGGCAAGCTTTTTCTTTTTGTCAGCGCTGGGGATCACACTCAATATGATGAGCATCGTTGCACTGCTGCTGGCACTGGGCATTCTGATGGATGATGCCATTGTGATTGCCGAGAGTATTGCTGCGCAGTCCCGTCAGGGGAAATCGCCACTGGCTGCGGTCACCGAAGGCGTTTCCATGGTTGCCCGGGGCGTGCTGTCGTCTTTTTTAACCACGGTTCTGATTTTCGGAGCGCTGCTGTCGATTGAGGGTGATATCGGGCAGATCCTGCGGGTGGTCCCGTCTGTGTTACTGATTGTGATTACGGTCAGTCTGATTGAAGCATTTCTGATTTTGCCCAGTCATTTACATCATACGTTGACGCATGAAAAGCAGCAGACACACAACTGGTTCAGGCAAGCGGTCGATCGGGGTTTCAGCCGTTTGCAGCTTGCTACGGGTGAAGCTGTTCACAAGGCGATGCAGTATCGTTATGCAGTGATTGGCGGCAGTATTGCGTTATTCATTTTGTCCGTTGCAATGCTCGCCAGTGGTGACCTCAAGTTTCAGGCGCTGCCGGAGATGGATGGCGATGTGCTGGAAGCAAGGCTGATCCTGCCTGCCGGTTCGCGGCTGGAAGAGACGGAATCTGCCGTCGACACTGTGCTTGGTGCGTTGACTCAGGCCAGCGAGTCGTTGAATCAGAAGGAAGCTGCGCCTCTGGTACAGGCAGTGACCGTGAGTTTCAACAAGAATGTGGATGCTTTCGAAACCGGAGCTCATCTGGCAACCATCAGTGTCGATCTGCTTACCGCTGAGCGGCGCAAGACGGATGTCGATACCCTGACTGCCGAATGGATGGCAGCGTTACCGCCAATGCCTGAGGTGTCGAAAGTCATTTTCACCGAACCTGCGATTGGTCCGGCAGGCCGGGCCATCGAACTGCGCCTGCAGGGACGCGATGCCGCTGTTTTATCGGGGGCTTCATTTGCTCTGCAGGAATGGCTTCAGGGGTATGCCGGGGTTTATAACGTTTTTGATGATTTAAGGGCCGGACGTCCGGAGCTGCGTCTGACACTTAAACCGGAAGCCCTGGCGGCCGGGGTGAAGGCTGCGCAGGTCGCAAGACAGTTAAGACAGGCCTTTTATGGTGAGGAAGTGGATCAGGTTTATCAGGGACTGGATGAGGTTGAAATCAATGTTCAACTGGATACCCGGCAATCGGCCAGTCTGGAAACGCTGGAATATTTCCCCATCATTCACCCGGTCACAGGCACACGGATACCGCTTGCAAGTATCGCAGACATCCATTTTGAACGGGATTATTCACGCATCAACCGAATCAATGGTCAGCAGACCGTCACAGTTTTCGGTGCCGTCCATACACAGCACACCAACGCACAAGCCGTCGTCACAGATACATTCGCAAGATTTCTGCCTGAATTGCAGGCCCGGTTTCCCGGGTTAACGATGACGGCGGAAGGTGAAATGAAAAACAGCAAGGTGACCCAGATATCATTACGTTCTGGTTTTCTGGCCGGATTGGTCGGGATATTTGTTTTGCTGAGCATACAGTTCAGAAGCTATGCCGAGCCTTTGATCGTCATGCTGGCGATTCCACTATCACTGATTGGTGTGATCGGCGGACACATGCTGATGGGTTACCCGCTGACCATGCCAAGCATGGTGGGCTATGTGTCACTGGCCGGGATTGTGGTGAACAATGCCATTTTGCTTGTTGAATTTGTAAAAGCGAATGCCGGTGAGGGACTGACACTGCACGACGCCGCAAGAAAGGCCAGTGAGGAACGGCTCAGGGCAATGTTACTGACCTCGACAACCACCATCGCAGGTATGCTGCCGTTGCTCTTTGAGACCAGCCTGCAGGCGCAGGTCATGATCCCGCTGGTGATCAGTATTACCTTTGGATTGCTGGCATCCAGTGTCCTGGTGTTGTTTGTCGTTCCTTGTCTGTACGGCGTGCTGGAAGATATTCGGGAATATCAGGCAGCTCGTCGTCTTTCTTCCGGCATGATGGCGGCGTCATCTCACACAAACTGACCCAATTGCACCAGAAGTGGTACAGATAGCGGTATAACCCATTGATAAACTGTGTCTTCAGACACAGTTTTTTCCTTGGACTCAAGCAATGCGCATAGTTGAGTATATATTGCCTAGCTTCTGTATGACCCGGAGTCAGCTGTGCGCACGTTTATTTTCTTTTCTTTGTTTTGTTTGATGTCTGCTTCTGTTATGGCATCGCCCGAAAACCTGATTTTACCAAAATGTCAGCAGGAAGAAGTGGTCGAAACGCCGATTACATTTTTTCTGTCGAAAGAAGTGAAAGATGATTATTCCCCGTATGTGCGGGAGGGCATGATTCAAAGCTGGATCAACAGGGCCAACCTGATTCTGAAGAATTCTTGTGTGCCGATGCATCGCACCTTGCATCAGATTGTTGAGGTGGATGAATTGAATTTACAGGAATTTGAGAGCATCAATGTGGTTCATTCGATGCTGGAATATTATGACCCGGAATCCATCAAGGAAATGACCCGAAAACCGAATCATTATTATGGCGTCATATTCAGCAGTAAACGTTCTGAAGCCTTGCCGCCGGAGCATTGTGGGATGACAAATAACCGCGTCTTTCCGCAGTTTTTTACCCTGGATATGGCCTGCGATAAAGATACGCTAGAGCATGAACTGGGGCATCTGGCCTGGGCTCAGCATGATATCGATACATTTTCAGCGCAGACGGAAATGACTCTGGATGAGGTCATTGAAACGACCCCGTCGCACTTAAAGCAATTCTTCAAATTTTATGCTTTTGGTTATCAATGCGCTGGTAAGGGGACCATCATGTCATACGCTGACGAGGTGCTGCCTGTTTATTCCAGTCCGGAAATTTCTTATCGCGGGATTCTCTGCGGAAACAAAAAGTTTGCTAATAATGCGTTACGTTTGAGAGAGTATGCAAGACATTTGCGTGCACGATTGGCGGTCAATTCAGAAAGTGTCATATCGCGCTCTGAAGAAAAACCGCCCGTCACACAATAATGCATCCGGGAATTATCAATCAGGGAGAGAGGGGTATGGCAACAATTCGTCTTGCTTGTGAATGCGGGGAAGTTCAGGGGACTGCGCTGGTGCCTGCGCCATCGTCTGGAAATCGTGTGGTGTGCTATTGCAAGGATTGTCAGGCATTTGCTGAGCAGCTGAAACCGGAAAGAATCTTAACCGCACATCGTGGCACCGCGATTTTTCAGCTCAGCCCTTCCAGCGTCCAATGGACAAAAGGGGCGGAACAGATTCGCTGTCTGCGTCTGACGCCGGACGGACTTTATCGCTGGTATGCAGGCTGTTGTCAGACCCCGCTTGCAAATACCCTGAAACCCGGTTTTCCATTCGTGGGACTGATTGAAACCGCGATTGTCCCTGAAGACAGAACTGAAGCGCATCTCGGACCGGTTCGCGCGCATGCTTATCCGCAACATGCTGATCCTGTTTTGCCGGAAGAAATTCTGCGGACAAACCGGGTCTGGCCAATGATGATCCGGGTGATGCTGAAAATTCTGGGCTGGAAACTGACGGGGAAAGGCAAACCGAATCCTTTTTTCAACCTGGATGGTCAGCCGAAGGTCCCGCCGGAAATCGTGAATAAATGAGTCAGATGTTGAAACAGGAAGCCGAACTGGCAGACAGACTGTCGCAGTGGCTGCGACAGGATGATCTGCGTATGTCGGTGTTAGCCGTTGTAGAATCGCTGAACTTACCGCAAGCATATGTCGGGGCCGGGTTTGTCCGAAATCTGGTGTGGGATCATTTACATGGTTACAGTCCGCCGACACCGCTCAATGATGTCGATGTGGTTTATTTCGACCCGTCTGAGCAGACACAGGAAAAGCCTGGCAAACAGAAGCACAGCTGAACCGTGAATATCCGTTTGTGGTTTGGCAGGTTCGCAATCAGGCACTGATGCACACACGAAATGGCGATCAGCCGTATACCAGCACGATGGATGCCATCAGTTATTGGGTTGAATGTGAGACGGCTGTCGCGGCCCGCAGTGTGGCAGGAGAACTGGATATTATTGCCTGCTTTGGCCTGACATCTTTGTTTGCCGGCTGCCTGACGCACAATCCACGTCGTCCGTTCACGGCTTTTCAGACAAGAGTGGCAGAAAAACAGTGGCTCGAACACTGGCCCGGACTGAAAGTCGTGGTGCCGCATCAGCCCGAAGCGCCAACGGTGTGAGCGCTGAAGGCTGACTTCAGGGCCAAATGTTCATCCCGTGTGTCCTTGCTTTCTGGTATCGCGTCTCTGAATCAATCCATCGACTGGGTGAAGTTTTGAAAAATTTTCCGGCTTATATCGAATTTTTTACCAAGATGGCCAGTGCCATTTTTACGCTGTTACTGGGCAAACTTTTATACGATCAGACGAATAGTTTGTGGGCATTTGCCACAGCTTATGGCGGCGAATTTTTAATTGTCACGCTCATCCAGCTTTATGCCGGATCTTTTGCGGACCGATATGCACCGGCCCGGATACTGATTGCCATTAATGCACTGAGTGTGTCTGTGTTTCTTTTTCTGGCGATGAGCTATGACGTGCTCTATTCGGTCAGTTTATTGATTGCTGCCGCGATGGTGTATGTGTTCCGGCCATTTTACCGGACGTCTCTGTTTGTTCTGGTCAGAGAAATTGCTGCAAAAGATGAATTGAAAGTGGTAAATGGGCGCATGACATCAGCGTCTCAGCTTGGTCAGATCATTGGTTTATCACTAACCGGGTTATTTTTATCCTGGTACTCTGAAATTGCCGTTTTTTATCTGATGACACTGATCTATGGGTTCTGCTTCGTGCTGAGCCTTTCCATCTATCGCCGCCGCCGTTTCAACACCACAGCGGAAGCACAGGAAAAGCCTCAGCAGCTAAACTGGCATGATTTTGTTGATTTCATCAAAAGCGACCGGGCTTTCAGTGTTCGTCTGGCCAGCAGTTTCTCTATTGCTGCTTCATTGGGAGGTTTTTATCTACTGCTGGCGCCGCTGGTGGCTGCAAAATTTTCTGATGATACCGTCTGGTTGTCGTGGCTGAGCGTCAGCTATGCATCGGGTGCGATTCTGTCCGGGATACTGATGAAGCAATTCCATCGGAGGTTTCAGTCACTTTCTTCCGATTTTCTCCTGATGCTGAATCAGGGTATCTCTGCTGTTGCATTCCTGTGCTACGGGCTGTTTGAACAATTGCTGTGGCTGCCGGTAATGCTGTTTTGTTTTGGCGCTTCGACTACGTTTGCAGCGGTGAGTCTGTCTTCGTTTTTGCAATCAAGGACGCTCAACGGTGTTGCTGGCCGAACGGCAGCGACCCAAAACATCCTGATTGCGGCGGGCAATACATTCGTTGCATTTTATTGTTCATACCTGTTTGACTGGTCGTTTGACGCTGCAGCATTAGGACTGGCATTGCTCATCCTGGTATTGATGTGCTTCTTCTTTGGTGTGTTCAGGTTATATCCGGAATCAGAAACAGAAGCGACCCGAACTCTGGCCACGGAATAAAGCTGAAGTCTGCCCGAAAAGGCTATCCGAGCCGCTGCTGAGAGGGGATTGCTTCTTTCTGCAGACCTATTGAACCTGAAAATAAGATCGTCAATTTAGTGCTGGTAACCTTTTATTCATTCAAGTTAATCTGTTCCCGGACACAATTCAGGCAGTGATGCCGCAATGACGATTAAAGAGAGCAAGGGACAATGCTATGAAGATCGCCATCCTCACGTTTGACGGATTTAATGAGCTTGATTCACTGATAGCCTATTCCATTCTTCACCGGGTGAAAGGGGAGCACTGGCAGGTACAGATCACCAGCCCCACACCGACAGTCACTTCCATGAATGGACTGAAAATTTCCGCACAACAGCCGCTTGCGTATGCCAATCAGGCGGATGCGGTGATTCTGGGCAGCGGCAGTTGTACCCGTCAGCTGGTTACCGATGAAAATTTATTAAATGCACTTTCACTGAACCCGGACAGACAGCTGCTGGCTGCCCAGTGTTCGGGCGTATTGTGGTTACCGGCATTAGGCATTCAGAACCATCAGCCGGTTTGTACGGATCTGACCACGCAGCCCTGGGCAATGGATGCCGGACTGAAGGTGCTGGAGCAGCCATTTCATGCCAGCCAGTCGGTTGCCACTGCTGGCGGATGCATGGCATCTCAGTATCTTTCAATGTGGCTGATTGCAAAATCTGCGGGTATCTCGTTTGCCAGAAATGCGATCCATTATGTTGCCCCAGTGGGAGAGAAAGAAGCGACGGTCAATCACTGCCTGTCTGTTATTGAACCTTATTTAGAGTAAATCATGGAAATCTATCAGGTATTTGGCAAGAGTGCGGATCGGGGCGGGAACATCATGGCTGTGTCGGATGTGGCCGAAAATCCGATGGACTCAGGTATTCCTGTGGTTGTTGTGATATCTGACAGCCACTGTGCCGATGTGCGTTTTCGCTTTTTTTATCCGGACTCGAAAGAAGCCCCAATTTGCGGACATGCATTGCTGGGAGCCGCCAGTCATCTGAAGTCATCCGTATTCTCGGTGGAAACCGGGACGGGGATCAGCCAGGTGCGAAAACAGGGTGATCAGGTGAGCGTCAGCATGGCGCCTTCTGTAGCCGTTCCGCCGAATTTTTCGGATGTGGCGGAGGCAGGCTGGTTCGGGTTATCACCCGCTCAGATGCTGGCACAAGGCATATTCAGTGCCGGAAAACCGAAATGGTGTATTGAGTTGGATAGTCTGGAAAGCCTCAATGCCGTTCATTTTGAGCTTGAAGCATTAGCTGCATGGAATCAGGGTAAAAACTTCAGCGGATATATTCTCTTTACCCGCACTGAAGAAGGCATTTATGCCCGAGCGTCGAACCCGTTGTATAACATCCCGGAAGATCCCGCGTGCGCAGTCTGCTGTGCAGCTTTACCCTTAACGGATTTTCCTCAGGCGGTTCATATGGGATATCCGGCATATGACAATCTGATCCATCTGCACACAGAAGACGAAACGTTGTGGGTGGGCGGATATGTGTATCGCCGCAAAGGCGAATGAGAGTTGAAAAAGAGAACAGGGACGGTCACATGGAAGTCGCACCATTCATATCATCGGATTCAGTGAGTTCGCGGGAGAGGGTCAGTCTGAGGGAGATGACGATGGATGATTATCAGGCCGTGATGAATATCTGGTCTGAATCTGAAGGGTTATCTTTGCGGGATGCGGATTCACCGGAAAGCATTGGAGCTTATCTGGCGCGGAATCCGGGGACCAGTTTTGTGGCCGAACACCAGGGCAAGGTCGTGGGGACTGTACTGGCGGGAACCGACGGGCGCAGGGGATATCTGCAGCACTTGGCCGTTTCTGAGTCGCATCGTTCACAAGGGATTGGTCAGATGCTGATTGAAAAAGCCGTGGAAGGGCTGGCGGCGGCTGGTATTGCAAAAACGCATCTTTTTGTCTTTTGCGAGAATGAGGCGGCGCAGCGTTTTTATGAACGTCTGGGCTGGTTCGCTCGAGATGAAGTCCGGATGTATTCTTTTAATGCTTCAGATAATCAGAATGTCTGAACTTTTGATCCAGAGAACGGAAGGCTGAAGGTATGAAACAAGCCATAGTTCACGTTGCATTGTTGGTGAAAGACTACGATGAAGCGATTGATTTTTATGTGAATAAGCTGAAATTCGAATTGATTGAAGACAGCTATCAGCCAGAGCAGGACAAGCGCTGGGTGGTGGTTTCTCCGCCGGGTTCTGATGGTGTTGCGCTGTTGCTGGCCAGAGCTTCCAAACCCGAGCAGATGGATTTTATCGGTAATCAGTCCGGCGGGCGCGTCTTTCTGTTTCTGAACACGGATGATTTCTGGCGTGACTATGAACGTATGGTCGCTGAGGGCATTCGATTTGTACGTCCGCCAAGCGAGCAGGAATACGGCACGGTTGCGGTGTTTGAGGATTTGTACGGTAACCAGTGGGATTTGTTGCAACTCAATCCTGATCATCCGATGGCAACACGAGGCAGAACGAAACCATGATGCAAGATATTCATGACTGCGTGTCCTTTATGCTGATTCGCGATGGAGAGATACTGCTGGAAAAACGTAAACTCACCAAAGCGGTCGACCCGGGTTTAATGGCGATACCGGGCGGACATGTCGAAGCCGGTGAAACGCTGGAAGAGGCCTTACATCGCGAAGTTGAAGAAGAACTTACCGTTACGCCCGTTCGTTATTTTCCGTTGTGTACGCTGTACCATCCAACGCAGGAATTGCAGCGGTTGCACTATTACGTGGTAACTGATTGGACCGGCGAGATTTCGGCCCAAGAAGCTGAAGCAGTGATCTGGACGTCTTTACAGGAAACCGCACCGGCAACCATTGCTGCGGATAACATCGCGCTGGCGGAATATCGCCGGGTCGTTTTGCCGATGCTGGCCAATGCCGGATAGAGTTCGGAGAGAGACCTGATAGAGAAAAGAAACCAAGTCAGCACAGGGTTTGAAACCGGATTTTCAATTGAGGGGGGAGTATGCGGATGGCAATCAGGCAGATGACAGCTGATGATGTCGGACAGGTTGAAGCGTTGGTCAAAGCATCGTTTATGGCTTGTGTTGCGACCAGCTTGCGCCCGGCAGGGATTCAGACTTTTTTCAAAGTTGCATCGAAGGAAGCATTGTTGCTGCGTCTTCAGGAAGACAATCTCATGCTGGTGTATGAAGAACAGGATGTGATTACAGGCATGGCTGAACTGAAACAGGGCGCCCATTTGTCCATGCTTTTTGTTTTACCGGAGTGGCAGGGCAAGGGGATTGCCCGGTGTCTGTTGCAGTCACTGTTGCCATATTGTCGGCATCCGGAGCTGACGGTGCGTTCCTCACTGAATGCGGTCTCTTTTTATGAATCTCAGGGCTTTCAGAAAAATGGCGGGCCTGCTGAACTTGCAGGCCTGCGCTATCAGCCTTTGTCGTTTGCCGTGCCGGAGACTACAGCGCCTGAAGGTCGCTCTTCTTCAGCGCTTTCGCAAAAGTCACAATAGGTGAATCTGGGCGTTCATCCTTTCGGATCAGGGCCTGCCAATGGATGTAAAGGCCCTGTTTTGTCACTTTGGCGGTGCTTAAACCGCCGCCCTTCAGATAAGGTTTGACAACCCAGGTCGGCATAATGGTGATGCCTGTGCCCGTTCTGACAAATTCAACAACCGCCTCTGTCACCCCAGCACGAATCACTTTAGGGGGCAGCAGCTGGTTTGGGCTGAACAATTGCTCATACTCCCGGCCGGGTCCGGGTGTCGTATGGTAGGTAATGTAAGTATTTGAGGCGATATCCTGCGGTGTGAGCCAGGTTTTGCCGGCATCCGGGTGATGGTCGGGCATGACAGCTACCATTTCGTCCCGGAACAATTTGAAAGTGCGGAATCCGGTTTGGGTAATCGTGCCGGAAACAATCGCGAGATCAATCGTGCCATTGCGTAACGCGGTAAACGGGTCAAGGGAAACATCCGGAATGATTTCGACGGCATAGCTTGGATATGTTTCGCCAAACTGTTTGATAAAAGGGGGCAGCCAGTGATATCCCCCGAACACTTCATTGCCGACCCGAATGACATGTTCAATACCGACCGATAGCTTATCGATATCATTTTCAGCCCTTTCCAGCTCACTGAGCACGACGGATGCGGATAACAGCAGCCGCTGGCCCGCGCTAGTCGGAATCAGTTTTTTATGTTGCCGGTAAAACAGCTCGGTATTGAGCAATCTTTCTGCTTCCCGGATCCGGTGGCTGAGCGCCGACTGAGTGAGCCCGATTTCGCTGGCGGCTTCTGACACACTGCCTGCTTTTGCCACAGCCATAACCATTTGTAAGTGACGGGTACTGATTTTTGTCGCCATATCGTATGAAAAAAATGAATGGATTTTGATTATTTTATGAAATTTACAGGCAAAAAAGCGTTTCGTAAACTTGTTAATGAAAGGTTAAGTGACCTCTGATAATAAGGACATATGCTATGAGTGAAGTGGATAAGGCACAGGACGCGCCAAAGCTGAAAGTGGATCTGGCCAATGAGAAAGTGCATTGGGATCAGGACATGAGCTATGGCCAGTATCTTGCCCTGGAGCCGTTGTTATCCTGCCAGCACCCGGTCACGGAACAACATGATGAAATGCTGTTTGTCATCATCCATCAGGTTTCTGAATTATGGATGAAACTGTGTTTGCATGAAGCTTATGCGGCGGTTGAGAACATCCGTCAGGATAAACTTCGTCCGGCGTTCAAGATGATGAGTCGCCTCACACGGATTCAGTCTCAGATGCTGAATGCCTGGGAAGTACTGGCGACGATGACGCCGGCAGATTATGCCAGTTTCCGCGATGAGCTGGGGCAGAGCTCCGGGTTCCAGTCATATCAGTACCGCGAACTGGAATTCCTGCTGGGGAACAAGAACGAAGCCATGATTCAGGCCCATCGCGCTCATCCGAAATATTATGATCATCTGAAAACTGTGCTGCATGCGCCAAGTATTTACGACGTCACCCTGCAGTTGCTGAAAGATCGCGGATTTGACGTGCCGGATTCCCATCTCAATCGTGACTTCGCACAGCCCTATCAGTCCAGTGAGGCCGTTGAGCGTATCTGGGCTCAGATTTATAACCACAGTAACGAATACTGGGATCTGTACGAGCTGGCAGAAAAGCTGGTGGACATGGAATTCAATTTTCAGAAATGGCGCTTCAGCCACATGAAAACCGTGGAGCGCATCATTGGCTATCGTCGCGGAACGGGCGGTACGTCCGGGGTGAAATATCTGACCAAAGCGCTGGATTTGCAATTCTTCCCTGAGTTGTGGTCGGTCCGTACGTCGATTGAAGGGCCGAAACATGATTAAGATTTGGGATATTTCGCAAACGTTGCGAAAAGGCTTGCCAGTCTGGCCCGGAGATACCGAGTTTTCTTCGCATTTTCACTGGGAAATGAGTGCCGAATGTCCGGTGAATGTCGGTCAATTTACCCTGTCGACCCATTCGGGCACGCATGCGGATGCGCCGGTTCATTATGATGCCAAAGGGAAAACCATGGCAGCGGTCAGCCTGGAATATTACATCGGCCCCTGCGTGGTAGTGGATGCAACTCAGGCGGTTGGGTGGGTGAAACCGCAGGACATCATCAGCCAGTTGCCGGATCAGCTTGAGCGGGTCATTCTGAAAACCTACTCGCAATTTCCGCACAACCAATGGGTTACTGATTTTACGGCGGTGGCTGCGGAAACCATCGATTTACTGGCAGAACGGGGTGCGTGCCTGATTGGGATTGATAGCCCGTCACTGGATCCGCAGACGTCTAAATCCATGCGTGCGCACCATGCCGTCAGGCGCCATGGGATGGCGATTCTGGAAGGGCTGGTTTTAGATGATGTGCCCCCGGGCGATTACGAGCTGATTGCACCGCCACTGAAGCTGGATGCGCTGGATGCGTCTCCGGTTCGGGCACTGCTGCGCAGTGTGGTGTAAGGCATCATTTCAAGGAGTAAAGTCACATGCAAACACTGGACAGAGCCTATTTTGAATCGCTGGATCAGGTTGATCCGCTGGCTGAATATCGCGGGCAGTTTGAGCTGCCGGCAGGCCATATTTACCTCAACGGGAACTCGCTGGGCGTCTTGCCGAAAGCCGCAAAAGAAAAAGCCCGGGAAGTGGTGGAAGAACAGTGGGGTCAAGGCTTAATCCGCAGCTGGAACACCCATGACTGGATTCATATTCCGCGCCGTGTCGGGGACAAGATCGCCGGTCTGATTGGGGCTGAACCGGGCGAAGTGATCGTGGCCGATTCGACATCGGTGAATCTGTTCAAACTGGCTGCCGCAGCGGTCAAACTGAATGACGGTCGCAGCAAAATTTTGTCTGAGCCCGGTAACTTCCCGACAGATTTATATATTCTGCAGGGCCTGGAAAGTTTCATGGATGGCAAGGTACGCCTGGTCACAGAGTCGCGCGACCGCATCATGGACGCGATTGATGAAGAGACCGCCGTGGTGGTGCTGACTCATGTGCACTACAAAAGCGGTGCGATGTTCGATATGGCGGCAATCACGGCCAAGGCCCATGAAAAAGGCGCACTGATCATCTGGGATCTCAGCCACAGCACCGGCGCGGTGCCAGTGGCATTGAATCAGGTGGGTGCCGATTTTGCAGTGGGCTGCGGTTACAAGTATCTGAACGGCGGCCCGGGTGCGCCGGGTTTCCTGTTTGCCGCGAAACGTCATCTGGCACATCTGGAACAACCGCTGAGCGGCTGGTTTGGTCACACGAATCCATTTGCCATGCGCGACGAATATGAGCCTGCACCAGGGATTGAAAGAACCTTGTGTGGTACCACCTCTGTGGTCGGCGCGAGTTTGCTGGAAGTGGGCGTCGATATCATGGCCTCTGCTGACATGAACCTGATCCGCGAAAAATCGCTGCGTATGGGGCAGTTGTTTATGGAGCTGATTGAATTGCGGTGCGGCCAGTTTGGTTTCGGGATTGTTTCTTCCAAAGATCCGGTAGTGCGCGGGAGTCAGGTCTCTCTGACCCATGAACAGGGGTTTGCCATCATGCAGGCGTTGATTGCCCGCAATATCATCGGTGATTTCCGGGCGCCAAATATTTTGCGTTTCGGATTTACGCCGCTTTATGTTCGCTATGTCGATTTGTGGGATTGTGTCGATGTGCTGGCGGACATCATGACTCATGGCCTGTGGGATAAGGCAGAATTTAAAAAACTGACCGCAGTGACCTGAGACGTCTTTTCATAACGCGATGATAAGAACGCTGATGAATCATCGGCCTGTAAATTGTTACGAGACTGGTAGTTGTGAACAGCCGGGTGCCGAGAGGCCCCGGCTTGTTTGTTGATGCCTGAAGAGTATCCTGAATGAGCGCAAGAATGGTCAGGCATACCGCGGGGAAGATTTGTATGATGGTGGCTCGGATGACCGGAGAAAATCATGACTGATTATCATCAAACGTTGAGCCGGGTGCTGGACGAGATCGACAGAAACCTGGAGCAATCGCTGGCACTGGCGCAGTTAAGCGAGGTTGCCTGTTTATCGCCTTTTCATTTTCACCGTTTATTTTCATCAATGCTGGGCATGCCATTGAATGGGTATATCCGGCAGCTCCGCCTCAAACGTGCGGCTTATCAACTGGTATATCGGCCAGAACATCGCGTCACGGACATCGCATTTACGGCAGGTTATCAAAATGCGGAATCTTTCTCCCGGGCATTCCGGCAGGTATTTGGTCAGAGCCCCACGACATTTCAGGCAAATCCTGACTGGGAATACTGGCAGACATTGCAACAACCACTTTCGAATGTCAGGAAAAAGAACATGACCGATAAATTACCAGAAACAGAAATTGTCGAATTCCCCGAAATTCAGCTTGCTGTATTTGAACACAAAGGTGACCCTGTCACTCTTGGGGCAAGCATCCAGCGTTTTATTGCCTGGCGAAAGTCAGTTGGCCTGCGGCCCGATATCAGCCGGACGTTCAACCTGCTTTACGATGATCCGGAAGCAACACCGGCAGATGAATACCGGTTTGATCTAGCCGCTGAGGTCAAGCACTCAATGGCGGATGACGCTGCCGGAATCGTCAGTAAAACGATCCCGACCGGGCGGTATGCCAGAGTCAGACACATTGGCTCAGATGAGTGCCTGGCACCTGTCGTACAGGCGTTGTATGGCCGGTGGTTTCCCGAAAGCGGAGAATCTTTGGCAGATTTTCCGTTGATCTTTGAACGTGTCCGCTTTTTTCCGGATGTTGCGGAGCATGAAGCGGTGACAGATATTTATCTGCCCCTGAAATAAAAAATTGCTTGATAACACACCAATTGTTGATCAATACTTGATTCATCAAGTATTGATTATATCGAGGTGTTTATGTCTGCAATGAGTCCGCAGGGTCAGCTATTTATGGAACTGACTTTAATCCAAACCAAACTGATGAAAAATATTGACCGGAAGCTCAGTGCTCACGGGATCAGTGTGTCTGAATTTTTTGTACTGCATCAGCTCAGTGAAACTGCAGGCCAGTCAATGAGCCGGGTAGTACTGGCGGAAGCGGTGGGTTTAACGGCATCTGGTGTGACACGGCTGCTGAATCCAATGGAGAAAAACCATTTGGTGGAGAAAGAGAAAAACAGCCGGGATGCCAGAGTCAGCCTGGTGAAACTCACACCAACCGGACAAGAGATTTACCAGGATGCTCTGGTCAGTTTTAACCATGGTGCTGAAGCGATGGCTGAAGGGATGACTACAAGCCAGCTGAACCAGATGACGGGCCTGCTCAGTAAATTGAAATGAATCCGCTGCCGGTGCTGAATGCTTTTCTGACGGATGAAATTCTATTGCCTATAGTTGAGTTTGTAACAGGCAGTTCAGCGCCGGAGGCGGAAAACGTGAAAAAAGTGAAAGTCGGCTGGGTCGTTTTCAGTGTCATAGCCACTGGCGTGCTGATGTATACGCAGGCGAAATCGGCTCAGCCTTCATTTGATTGCAGTGCTGTTCGAGCCGGCAGTATTGAAGCGATGATTTGTCAGGATGAAAGGTTGTCTGCGCTGGATAACCAATTGGCGGATGTGTATCAGCAAGCAACAGCAAAAGCGACGAATGAGCACCCCCCGGTGTTGAAAGCGGAGCAAAGAGGCTGGATAAAAGGCCGGAATGAATGTTGGAAAGCTGATGCTCAACATCAATGTGTCGAGCAGGAATACCAGCGCCGGATTGCAGAGCTGCAGGCGAAATACGCGCTGATTAAAGCAACACAGACCGTGTTTTATCGGTGCGAGGATCAGCCGGGCAGTGAAGTCATTGCAACTTACTATCCGACAGACCCGCCATCCTTGATTGCCGAACGCGGCGACCGCGTGTCACTGATGTTTCTGCAGGAAAGCGGCAGTGGGACAAAATATGTCGGACGCAATGAAAGCTTGTGGGAGCATCAGGGAGAGGTGAAGGTCACCTGGGGTTACGGCACCCATGCCCTGACATGTAAAGCCTATCAATAGCAGTGGGCTTGGAAATACAGATTTGCTGTGACTTATTTTCTCTGGCGGCCGATTCTCTCTGGCTGTTCTGTCCGGGTGTACTGTCTGATCTCTATTCACAGCGCGATATAGACCAGAATGGCGCCAAACAAAGCAGTGAACACACCGCCTGCTCGTCCTTGAATTTCACTCAGTTCTACCGCCCAGCTGATCAGCTTTTTAAAATTCGCTCTGCCCAGGGTCATTAAAAACAGTGCGGCAATAATGGCAATCCAGCCTAAAGCGGCCACCAGCAATGGATAGTCACTCTGGTCTGCATATTCAATCAGGAGGTAGCCGATCAGTAAGCGTGCGACGACGGCGACAATCTGAAGCCAGAGCTGTTTTTTATGATGGGCCAGAAAATCGAGAATCAGCCTCGGTTCTGCGGCCAGAATTAGTCCCATCCCTGAAATGAAAACACCGATCATTCCAATCAGAAGACGCATGTTGCTCTCCGTGTGTAAATAGGGCCGCAGGGATTCGGCCCCTGTAATTGCAATTTCATGTCAGAGCCTTGAGGGGTGACTGTCGGGATCGCCTTCGTCATGCGGTTTGTCGTCATGAGAAACCCCGTGTTCTTCCGGCGCTTCCTGATCCCAGGAGCCGTCTTCGGTCCAGGGGTCATCCTCGGGCAGCTCTTCGATATAGATTTCTTTATCTTCGAAGTCAGGCTGATAACGCAGATCAAAGTGCGCAGCACGGATGATGGAGACACATAAAAGCAATGCCACGATGAGCAGGGGCACGCCACCGATGACGCTGGCGGTTTGCAGGGTGTCCAGCCCACCCAGAAACATCAGCGTAATCGGCATCACGGAAAGTGCGAATGCCCAGAACAGCCGGTTCCAGCGAGCCGGTTCTTCATCAATTTCTTTTTGCACCACGGCGGCGAGAATATAAGAAATCGAGTCAAATGTGGTGGCTGTGAAGATCACGGCCAGAATGGTAAATGCCAGGATCACCAGTTTGCTCAATGCGAGCGTGTGCAGCATGGCAAAAATTGCCGTGGTGGCACCCTCCTGATTCAGAATGGTAATCACATCTAATTTTTCTGACAGCTGGAGGTAGATGCCGTAGTTACCCATGATCATGAAGAACAGGAAGCAGCCGAGTGTGCCGTAAAAAATAGAACCGACAACCATGGTTTTAATGGTGCGTCCCCGGGAAATACGTGCGATAAACAGGCCGACACTGGGTGCGAAGACCAGCCACCAGGCCCAGTAGAAAATGGTCCAGTCCTGCGGGAAGTGGGTATCCGGAAACTGCCGGAACTGGGCAAATGGCTCAGTCCAGGTTGCCATTTCAAACAGGTTATTGATCATCCTGCCGAGTGCATCCACCCCGGTATTCAGCATGAAGAGGGTTGGGCCAGTAATGAAAATAAACAGCAGAATGCCGACGGCCAGCCACATGTTGATGTTCGAGAGCATCTGAATCCCTTTTTTCAGCCCGGCATAGGCGCTGTAACCAAAAATGGCAGTACAGATGATGAGCACTACGATTTGGGTATACAGGTTATTGGGAACACCCAGCAGTTCATGAATCCCCTGATTAATCAGCGGTGCTGCGAGGCCCAGTGTTGTGGCGCCGCCGCCTAACATCCCGAAGATAAAGAACACATCGATCAGTTTCCCCAGCCAGCCTCGGGCCCGTTCATCACCCAGCACCGGCATCAGCGCTTCACTGATTTTCAGCACACTATGGTTTCGGACGTAGTAGAAGTAGGCGATTGGCAGGGCAGGGATCAGATAAATCGACCAGGCCAGGGGCCCCCAGTGAAAGATGCCGTAAGTGACAGCCCATTTGGCGGCTTCGTGGGTTTCTCCCGGAATATCAAAAGGGGGCGTTTGGTAGTAATAGGCCCACTCGATCATCGACCAGTACAAAATTGAAGCGCCAATCCCGGAACAGAACAGCATCGCGGCCCAGGAAAGGGTGGAAAATTCCGGATCCTCTTCCGGTGTACCCAGCTTGATTTGCCCGATGTCGCTGAAAATCACGTAAACCATGAAGATGAAAGCGCCAAGGCCGAGGATCAGGTAGAGTACACCGAGTTGATCGGTCACGAAATCTTTTGCATTTCGGACCCAGGCGGCACCGGTATCCGGGAAAAAGATTAAAGGAAGAGTGACGGCGAAAAGTAAAAATAAAGAACCAAAAAAAGTTGGTTTATCAATGATGTCATTGAATTTGGTCGAGGACATCTGAACCTCCGCATTTTTTTGGGGGGAATCTCCGTTGCGGCCACTTTTCGGCACATTCCTGATGATGTTTGATGCAGGTTCTGAGCCGATGAAAAGAAAAGTACCCGTCAGAAAAAGCTTTAGTTGAGTGCTGATTATAGTTGAGTGACCAGGGATTGATGCTTCAAAGGTGAGTTTGGCCGGAGATGAGCAGCGAGAAGCCAGTGAGGGCTGGCTTCTTGAGAGACGTGTAATTTCTGAGGTTATCCCTGATGTCGTCTGACTCGCCACGCGGTGAAGCCCAGCAGAGCAAGCAGGGCAAATCCGTTCAGGCTGCCGCCGCCGCTGCCCGAAGAATAACTGGGCGCAGACTGATGAAACATCGGTTGAGCGTGATCCGCCTGGGTTGGGACGGCATTGGCCTGCCCGCGTTGCTGACGTGCCAGCTGCTCTTTTTCAACCCGCTGTTTGTTCTGGCGCTTGATGCCCAATTGTTCGAAGACTTCATCTTCAACCACCAGCAGAGACGTGTAGTCGGTCAGCAGGCCATATTCGACCGCCAGGGATTCAATCGCCTGCTCCATATCGCTGTCTTTCTGTTCCAGATAGTTCATCTGATCTTCCAGATCGCGAATGGCAGAGAAAGCCCACAGCCGTTCAATTTCAGGGTTCATCATAGCGCTTTCAGGCAAATTGATCTCGGTTTTGTATTCACGTTTCTGACCGTTCACTGTGGCGGAAAGCGTGATGCGGGTTTGACCGGGCTTAAAATAATGGCCGAACACTGTCAACTGTTCACCCCGATATAAGCTGTTGATCTGTGCCGGGGTCAGGTCTTTGATTTTGACGCCATCAATGTCAAGCTGCACATTGCGATAGGCCTGATGTGTCAGCTTGCTGGTAACGTTCATCAGATGACCCAGCATGTCATCGGCGGTAGACACTGAAATCGCAAACCCGTTTGAGACTTTGGTCATCGGCTCCAGCAGCGGCGTGTTGGCACTGTTCCCCATGATGAAGGTGTACAGGCGCACATCGTATTTTTGCATCAGTTTCAGGAATTCACGCTTCGCAGTCGTCCCGACATTGGCCACGCCATCAGTGACGAGCACGATGCCGGACGGGCGATCAGCGTCGAGATGGCTGACGGCGCTTTCAATGCCTTCATATAAGTTGGTACCGCCGTCTGGCTGATACCGGTTCACTGAGGCGATGGCGTTTTGGATGTTCTCTGCCGTGACTGGTAAAAAGCCCTTGGTTGCCATATGGGCACTGTCGTCAAACATGATGATCCGGAAACGATCGTCGGCTGGCAGTTTATCCAGGCCACGCTCAACCCCGTTAACCAGTGTGCTGTAGTCACCGGTCATGGAGCCGGATTTGTCCAGCACGAATGTCCAGTCGCGACCCTGCGAAATGACGCCTAAGTCATCACCCGGTGTGAATGTGAGTTTGACCGTGCCGCGCGAACTGCGTTGCGGGTCGCGATAGGCAATCATATCCAGACGACCGGGCAATCCGTCTTTCAGCCGCCAGTAAACCACGATGTCCTGATCCAGTCTGAAAGGACTGTTGACCGCTTGAGCTTCGTTTGCTTCAGTTGTTTGCTGTTGCGACTGATTGGTGATTTCACTGTACCAGACCGTTTGCCCGTCTTGCTGGGACTGACTGATCAGCGCCTGAGGGTGGGCAGGCAAACGCAGGCCATCGACCGGATAAGCCGACTTGACGGTGACATTGAACGTGAATGCTTCTTCGACCCGATCATTGCGTGTCCAGAAAAACGCTGCCTGTTCATCCACACCACCTTCTTCCATCGGATAAACGTAACGTCCGACACCGTGATCCAGAAGTGCATCCTGCACGTACACCAGCTTCACTTTGACCTGCTGCTGCGGCTGAACCGGGAAAACTCGCATTTCAAAGGTTTTGAAGCTGTTCTTTTCCGTCAGAGCGGTTGCGCTCCCCTGATCTTTCTGTTCGTTGTAGATTGCCCTGGCTTTGTCTTTCGCGACTGCTTCGGCAATGACAGGCTTGCCGTTGATCCAGTATATGAATTCACCGACAACGGCTTTTTTCGGAACGGGAAAAGTGTAGAGGGCTTCCAGTTCGGTATCATTCGGGTTGAAGAATTCCTGCTCAATACTGGTGGTTGCGTAGCCGTCTTCAATCACGACACTGACGTGATGGGACTGAATCTTTAAATCCTGATACTGGCTTTGCACCGGTTTCAGCAGGCCGCTGGCCAAAGCTGCCGGACAGACAAAAACGACAGCAATGAAGAGAAATACGGACAGCATGTTCTTTGCAATGTTTGCGAGTGATCGATTGTGTGACATGAGTGCCTCCTATGCAGTTCGCGGTCAGACCACAATGTGTACGCAGGGAAGCTTGGCGGAACTTGATAGAATCGAACAGCGTTAAATTACAGGTTACTTCTCATGAGACCTGAGGTGACACAGGTTATGACTTTGGTGCCGGATGGAATTCATCGAACAGAGGAAACTGCCAGCGACGAATCGCAAGAATCATGGACGTCCCGTGTCGGGCATCCATACTCAGGTTCTCATCATCCCGGCAGGTCGCATAAAATTCGCTGACCAGTTTCTGTAGGCGTTGCTGCATTCTCTGATTGCTCGGGAGCGACATGAGCCCGGTTGTCATCACCAGTTTTTCGCCGTCGTCGTTGAAGTGACTGGCAAAAAACTCTTTCTGGACCTGCTGCTGGAAAAAACACTGAATCGGGCCGCCGGCAAGCCAGGAAAAGGACGGGGAGATTTTCAGCCGGATGCGGTTATTTGCCTGTAATTCAATAATCCTGAGCCGGTCCAATTGTGCCAGCTTTTGAATCAGTTCCGGGGCTGAAAAATGATACTGTTCCAGAATGTCGGCAAAGCGGTAGCCGTTCAGCACACAGACGGCCACCAGCAGTAACGCTTTATCTTCAACCAGCTGTTTTTCCTGCTCATGGGTCAGCGATTGCAACCCGGACTCACTTGACGCAGTTAGCTGAAAAAGTTCAGCCATGTCCATACCCATGAGCTGGCAGATTTTTTCCAGCCGCTCCAGACTGATACTGCTGCCATCTGCCAGTAACCGCTTCACCGAGCCTTCGCTCAGTGCCAGAGTACGGGCGATGTCCTGATATTGAACGCCATGTAATTTGAGTTGCTTTTTGAGTTCAGAGACCAGTTGGTAGCATTCGGACATGTAATTTTCTCTTGTGGGGCGAAATGTAATTCAACAATGCTAACCGATTGTATGCAAACAGAGTTTGGCGCGGTTGTGTCTTGAGTCACAGGTCACAGGGCGTCAGCCAGCCAGGATGACTGGCTGATGCCTGGAAACTGTTCCCTGAAAAAGTGAGGGAATCAGTAACGGTTGATTGTGATGTCCGAGATATAACCATGGTTGGCATGATGCAGAGATTTTTTCAGCATGTTTGCTGTTTCATCTGCTGTCATGAAGCCGCTGAGATCCATGCTTTTCCCGCTGGTGGCCCAGAAATCGGTTGCCATGCCGCCCGGGTAGACGCCCACCAGATTCATGGGTTTATCTTTCAGTTCCAGCCGGACGGATTCCATCAATCCTCTGACGCCCCATTTCACGGCGCAATAGGTCGATTCACCGGCTTTTGCGGTTTGCGCTGCTGTAGACATCACCATCACCATGGTTAGCGGAGTATTGCGATAGCGGATCACGGCTTCACGCAGGAAATAGGCTGCAGACAGCAGGTTGTTGTGTATCAGCCGGGCAATTGCTTCGGGATCCTGTTTTTCAATCGTGCCAAAGTGGCCGCTGCCGGTGCAGAAAATGATGGTTTCCGGTGTCGCGGGGAGCTGGTCAAAAAGCCGGGTGACTGCTTTGGGATCAGAAAGATCTGCAGTCAGCGTACAAATATTGGCAGGCTGACAAGCCTGAGCCACCTCATGCAGCCGTTCATCATGACGGCCTGTCAGCGTTAACGTGTGCTTATCCTGAGCATAAGTTTTTGCCAGCGCAGCGCCCAGTCCACTGCTGGCCCCGGTAATGAGGATCATTGCTTACCTTCTGTTTCTTATGGGGTTATAGGGCCAAGTATAGTGATCATTCTGCATGGTCACACCGTGAAAATCGCCGCCGGGCTTCGCAAGACAGCCTGAATTTCAAACAGTGATGTGTGTGGATATTTCTACTGAGATATTTTTAAACATTTTTCGTGTTGGCTAGAATGAAACCAATTGACTATTGCCTGACGTGCAATTGCTGGTGTGATTGGTCACAAACAGGGGCTGAACGGTGGATTTTTCTGCTGCTCAGCGCGTTGTAGATTCCTTAAACTGCATATCACTGAGAGAAAGCCAATGAAGAACTACGGTGTTTTGAAAGGCTCGGTTATCAACTATGTACGCGATAATGACAATTCCCCTCATTCAGAATTGTTATTACAAGCGAATGGTGTGGATTACCGGATTGCGATTAACGTTCGATCCAGCAGAGGGCCGGTTCATCGCCGCCTGATTGAGCACTTGATTGTCCATGATTTTCAGCATCCGACCTTGGATCACGCAAGGGAGTTACCGATCGGCTGGAATGATTTACGTGATGGTGTTGATGATGAAGCCGCCTTGGATTACATCCGAAGCAACATGTTCCGTGCCACTGACATGAAGCCGGTTGTTCACATGGAACCCGGCCCGAATAACGACTTATTCGAATACATCGAAGGGTTAATTGACAGGGCTATCCGGGAAGATGACGCAACAGTGTATGCCTTTGGCGAACGTTGGGGACCGGAAGATGACAAAGAAGATAAGTACTTTGATTTTCTGCCCGGGAATGGCGTGCATATGATTCACATGAATCAGGGCGACCCCAGTGATAATCACGGAACTTACCGCGATGGTGCCTTGTTTATTGACTTTCCGTCTTCAAATCAGTCAGTTGCCTTGTTCCTGAAATTCCAGAATCAGGTCTGGCATACAGATGATCAGGATGCAACGCCTATGTCCGGCGCGCCATCGGTTGTTCATGTTGAAATTCCGTCTCACGGTGATGCACCATCGTGGCCAGTCGTTTCACCTGACTCACCGTATCATTTAGCCCGGATTGTGGCGGCCATGGTCAATCCGTTTGCTGAAGATGAAGGCAACGAGTTTGTCACCGTTCTCAACATCTCAGAGGAACCACTGGATCTGAGCGGCTGGAAAGTACTCGACCGCAATGACAACTTTGATGATGTGCCGGATGCTGTCGTTCAGCCCGGTGAAACGGCTGTGATCAGACTTTCAGGGGAAGGTGCCCAGCTGTCGAATAAAGGCGGAACCATCACCTTACTGGATGCCCGCGGATTCAAAGTTGACGGTGTTGCCTACACCAAGAAAGACGCTTCCCGCAGAGGACGCCCCGTCGTATTTGTTTAATGGTGTTTGCCTGAAAGTATTGTTGGGTCAAAGCTTCATGGATAACCACAGCCCTTGCCAGCGCAGGGGCTGTTTTAATTTCTTGTCACGCCGGTTCACAGTTCAATACGTATCTCACCACGGCTGAGAACAAACGGACCGGTGACCACAGTCATTGCCCTCTGCGACCCAGCATGATCCCGAATGTTTTACCCATAATCATCAGGTCAGTTCTGAACCATGGCCAGAACGACCCCAGTATCAGCGCGTAACTGTGGTCGAAAGCCACTTTGCTGCGAACATCTTCGATACTGGTGTCATAGCCCTGGTTGATCTGAGCCAGACCTGTAATCCCGGGCAGAATTCCGTACGTCCGTTCGGTGAAAAAGGGAATGGCAGATTCGAGCTGCTGATAAAATTCCGGCCTTTCCGGCCGGGGACCGACGATTGACATGTCACCCCGGAGCACATTAATCAGCTGGGGGAGTTCATCCAGTCGAGTTTTTCTGAGGAACGAACCGACGCGGGTAATGCGTGGATCTGCCTTGGACGCGAATACGGCACCAGTCACGGATTCCGCGTTCACGACCATGGTCCGGAATTTCAGGATATTAAAGATTCGGGTCTGCTCAGGCAGCATTTGTCCGATCCGGCGCTGCTGGAAAAAAACAGGGCCGGGGGAGTCCAGTTTGATGGCCAGTGCGATGACCGGGAAGACGGGAAGCGTGAGCGCCAGCCCCAGTCCGGCAATGATGATATCCATCACGCGTTTTGTTTTGGCGGTGATCGGATTCATGGCGCTGCTCCGGCGTTGGTTGGAGTGGATAATGAACGGGCGTCTGTCAGATGCGGAGAGAGCTGTGACCCGCTGCCAGCGACCTTTTTCCAGACCCAGGGCATACCTCAGACTGCCGATCAGACTGGCGGCATGACCGCTGACCAGATAAGCGAGGGTGTGTCCCAGTTTGCCTGTTGGTGCGGCCGGGAAAATCAACGTCGTGACGGCAATCAGATACAGAAAGCTCTGAATTAGCGCAAGGCAGAGAAATACGCTGGATTCACCGGCGAGCAGCAGACTGCCGACCAGCGCAAACACCATCAGATAACCACTCAGAACCCGCAGGACCTTGCCGGAAGTAAAAAGAAAGGCGACGCCCCGGTATCTGGGGCTGAGCAGCTGTTTCAACAGGACGACTTGTTGCAGGTTGCCCGCGCCGATTCGCTGGCGACGTTTGAAATCCATGGCGACAGACGAAGCTTCCAGTTCCAGCGCAATAATCTGGTTTTCATGGGCTGCCCGGTAGCCCTTGGCCACGATCCGCATCGGCAGAACAAAGTCATCATTGATTGTGTCAGCCGGGAGCGGTTCAAACAGCTCACGCCGGAACAGATAAAAGGCGCCATGGGCACCCAGCGTCGCCCCCAGCGCCGCTTCCTGAGTCTTGAGCCGCTCCTGATATTGCCAGTAGGTTTCTTCGCCGCCGGTGCCCGGCTGGTAGATCTGATAATGGCTGTTGAGCACTCCCACCGCGGGATCAGCAAAACTTGCCGCGGCCTGTAGTAATGCATCGCAGGAAATGATGGCGGAAACATCGCTCAGCGCCACGAGATCACATGCCAGCAAGGGGATGACTTCATTCATCGTTGCGACTTTTCCGCGGTTCTCTGCAAATTCCATCACGGTAATATTCAGATGCCGGCAGGCCATTTCATCGGCTGTCTGCCTTGCCAGCGCGGCCGTTTCATCCTGACAGCCATCGCAGGCAATGACGATACTGAGTTTGCTGTCGGGATAGTCCAGCGCAGCGAGATTCCGGATTTTTTCTGCGATCCAGGCAGCTTCGTTATAGGCAGGAACCATTATGGCAATCCGGGGTAAGTCTGCATCAGATGCGCTGTCCTGAAATGCCCGGCTGATGGCCTGCGGTTTGACGGTCTGTGGTTTGATTGATGACGTTTTTTTGCTCAGCCAGCGTAAAAGCAATGGATAGCCAAGGTGATGATAAATGATCAGAACAATCGCAATCAGGGTGAGAGAGCTGATGAGTTGCTGCCACATATCGGTCACCTTTTTCTATGCCGGTTCTCTGTCGGTTTTAGGCCGGGAGCTTCCCCAGACGGCCAAGTTCATCGTATGCCAGTGCCATCTTCCGGGCATCGTTATGTTGCAGGATATGATGTCGCGGGTTCTGTCTCGGCTTCGTCATTAACGCTGTTGTCAGTTGATAGGTCAGGGTTCGCGGGTCTTCCGGACTGAGGATCATGCCGCTGAACGGGCACAGTGTTTCCCGGCTGGCACCAACATCCGTAACCGCTGCCGGGATCCCGCAAGCCTGGGCCTCAAGCGGGGTCAGCGGGTAGCCTTCCGCCGCAGAAACCAGACAAAATAAATCCAGAGCCTGATAAAACTGGGGCATATCCTCAACCAGCCCCATAAAATGCACGCGTTCCGTGACATTCAGGCTGATGGCGTGGTTGAACAGTTTATCGGCCATACTGCCGTGTCCTGCGATGACAAGATGGACATGATGGGGTAATTCCGGCAGGACTTCGATCAGCAGGAATTGCCGCTTGACGGGCTCAAGCCTTCCGGCAGTCCCGATAAGCAACGCATCCTGCGGCAGTCCCAGAGACTGGCGGGCTTTTTCCTGACTGCCCGGTTGAAAGCGTTCTGTATCTATGCCGTTCAGAATGGTCATGACGTTGCGGCGTTTCAGACGCTGATACAACTGGTATGCGACCTGAGCACCGTCTGCAACCAGAAGCGGGCGACTGAAAGTGAGTGCAAGTTTTTGCAGCCGGCACCGTTTTTCATTCGCCAGATGCCATGCATCATGCTCGGTATGAATCAGCGTGGGAACTCTTGCGAGCCTTGCAGCCAGACCGGCATACAGTAATGGCCCGATGTGGTGTGTATGGACAATCTCGGCGTTCATCCGGCGGAAAATGCGGGTGAGCGTCAGGATGAGTTCAGGGGAAAAGCCCGGCTCTTTGTCCAGGAAGATCAGTTTATCCGCGACGGCTTCGAGTCTCGGCCATTGGTCCAGCGCTGAAGCTTTGGTGCCCTCAAGGCTGAGGATATACATGCTGTCTTTATTGGCAGAAAACCGGAGAATATCCAGAGCGAGTGCTTCCAGACCGCCCGGTTTCAAGTGTTGTACAACTTGGATGACTGTCTTCATTCGCTTCACCTTACCTGGCTGGATGCTCATTTCCTGATTCAGCAATTGCTGTGCCATGATTGAACCCATCCTGAGTTCCTGATAAATCACGAAGTCCTGCTGGCGGATGTCCGTTTTTTTTGCATTTTGAGACTCAAGATGAAAACGGTGCAGTTTTATGGCAACGGGATGCTGTTTTCTGTGCGTCTTTCTGCAAACGAGGCACAGAGATCCAAACTGACTGCTGCCTGGGGTTGTGGCGGCAGGCGGGTCAGCACAGGCACACCGGTCAGGCTGTACAGGCGGTCTTTGCGCCGGACTGATGTATCGGTCAGTTCAAGCACCAGTGCCGCACCACTGCCAATCAAAATGCCCCCAAACACGCCAGACAGAATGAAAACAATCACAGGCAGGTTCGATGGTCCGCTCGGCGTAAAGGGCTGATCAATCACTTTGATGCGTTTGTCCTGCTCGAAAATACCCAGAGAACTGGTGAGCCGGGCCATTTCATAGCGCTTGAGCAGTTCGTCATACAGCTGGCTTTTGACGGCCAGATCCCGCTCCAGTCGCTTCAGTTCCTGTTCTTTATTACTGAAGGCGTGCGCCTTTGCTTCCAGTTCTTGCACCATGTTTTTCAGGCTGGCGGTTTCTTCCTGCAGCGCATCGACTTTGCTGCGTGCTAACTGCAGCTGTTCGAGCTGAGAAATCAGTAACGGCTGGGTGTGTCCGTTGTCATAGACCGTGTTGTGTGAGGCGATGTCCCAGAGCTGTTCCGGGTTCACCGGGGTGGGTGTGGCCGACAGGACTTTTTGTCTTTCATCTTCCAGCCTTCTGAGTTCACGCAGCGCGCCCTGAACTGCGGAATGCTGATCGGTATATCTGGCCCGGAGAAGGGTGATTTCACTGCGGGTTTTGATGATTTGTTCTTCAATGCGCCCAATCACCGGGTTGGTTCTGGACAGCTGCTGGTCCAGACCGCCGAGACTGCGCACGGCGCCTGCCAATTCAGATTTTTTTTCCGACAGACGCTGTTTGAGCTGACCCAGTTGCGTCATGGTCGATACCTGTAACTCGGGCAGTACGGTGATGTGCTCACTTTTATAACTGGCGAGTGCCTGTTCGGCTTTTTCCAGTTCTTCCCGGCGGTACTGAATATGCTCAGACAGAAAGTAGCTGGAATCTTTCATGGAAGACCGTTCAGGGGCGAGCACTTGCTCAATGAAATGCCGGCTCACAATATCCAGCGTTTCCTTCATACCCTCCCGGGCACCGGAACGGTAGTCAATCCGGATCAGATCCTTGCCCATCATACTGACTGTAAGACCGGCAGAAAGGCGGGCAATGACAGCATCGGTTTCGGCATCGCTGGTTTGATCGTGAATGAGCCCGCGGTCGCGTGCGACAGCGCCCAGAATGTGGCGGCTGTGCAGCAGGGTTTTTAAGGCGTCCATGCGGTCTTTCAGCATGGCTGAAACCGCGAGATCCTCCAGAAACGGATTCATTTTCGAGGTTTCCTGAATCAGCATACTGGTATGGGAACGGTAGGTTTTCGGGCTGAAGGTTCCGATGATACCGCCGAACACCGGGAGAATGAGAATCGGCAACACAATCAGATAACGCCGCCGCCAGGCCGCTTCCAGAATGATCAGAAACCGATGAGACAGTCGCATCACAGTCCCTCCAGCCACTGGCTCACCTGAGCCGCTCTTTGCTGCCAGGTATGGTCCGCCGCAACATTTGCCTGATGGGGTGCCGGAGATTGCTGACCGGCCCGCAGAATGGCGTTGACCATCTCATCGGCGCTCCGGGCAACGTGAATCAGTTCCCGGTACGGCTTCAGCGCAGGAAAAGGGGTTGCAACCACAGGCTGACCGGCAGCCAGATATTCAAGCAGCTTGAGCGGGTTACAGGCTCGTATCTGTGCATTATCAACAAAAGGCAATAAAGAGACTTGCCAGTGCTGACTGTAAGACGGTAGCTGGTGATGCGCTCGGGGACCCAGAAGATGGACCTGAGGCAATTTGGCGATCGGACTGATGTCTGTGTGAATCTGACCGATAAAGACAAAATGCCAGTCCGGTAAGCGTTTGATCACCTCAGCCAGCATCGGATAATCCAGCCAATTAGACAGACTGCCGTAGAATCCGGCGACTGGCCGGCCGTCATCCGGTAAGTCTGCGGCCCGCGGTACGGGTGAATTGAAGCGCAAGAAATCAACCCCGTGGGGGAGATGCCGGGTTTTCGAAGCCGGAAACTGTTCAGCCAGCACCGGGCTGGCCGCCATGATCAGGTCGGCACGATGGACCAGTGATTGCTCATGTTGGGAGACGGTCTGGTGGTCGACGCCCGCCAGGGCAGAAAAATCATCGCCGCAGTAGTAAACCACCGCAGACTCGCCCAGTTGTCCGCATAAATCGGCGGCGGTCGGCAGCGATGACCACAAAATGGGAGCGTGCAGTTTGGATTGCCGCATTATCGGAAGCAATTGGCGACGCATCAGCCAGGCGGCCAGTTTTCGTTCCCAACGGGTGCGAGGTGCTGGAATCGTCTTCAGATTGATGACCTGCATTTGGTCTGGCACTGATATTCCGGATTGAGGTTGCTGGCCGGACTGTCGTGCAGCGAACAGTTTTCGCCAGGCGCGCTGAAGATCCCGGCCGGTCAGGGCCGGGCGACGCAGGCCAATTGAATTGATCCAAAGCACCTGCCGATCCTGTGCCAGATACCGGATCAGATGCTGGGTACTGGACGGCAGGCCACCCCAGTCTTCGCCGAAGACGATCAGATCATGCGGCATCTGTTTTCTCCTCATCCGGCCGGGTCAGAGGGTTTTGGCGGGCCAATGTACGGAGTACCTTCGCCGGGTTTCCGGCAGCCAGCACACCCGGTGGCAGACTTTTAGTCACAATGCTCCCGGCAGCGACGATCGTGCCCTGACCAATACGGACACCGGGCATGATATACACACCCGTGCCCAGCCAGACATCGTCTTCCAGAATAATATCGCCGGTTTGTGAGTCGGCATCCGGCTGTCCGGCTGCCCGGGCGACAGGGTCAACCGGATGACCCGGATAGCCGCACAAGAAGCTGCGCCCTGCAATTCGGACGTTATTGCCCAGAATCACCTGAGTGCCCACTGCAATGGTAGTTTGCCAGCCAATTCCGACGTTATCGCCTACCTGTAACTCCGGCTGACAGGTTCCGTGAGCTCGGCCACTGAAAGTTGTGTGTCCGGAGATCCGGCAGCGATGTCCTACGGTGATTTTCAGCGGACCGGAGATAAATGGCAGGCCGCCATACAGGTTTAAGCCGCGGCCGCACGCTGTCAGACGGCCTTTGAACAGCGGGGTCCACCAGCATATCCGGACCAGGGTCTGTACTGAGGTGAGAGCGACTTTCCAGCCGTGATAAAGCGGCAGACTCAGCAGGCGCGGCGCAGGAACTTCCAAACGGCGCAGCCACAGACAAAAGTGAAATAACCGCTTTGCCAGAGGATTCTGGCTGTGTTTGAGCCACTGTTTTACATGATGGACCGACACAACTGACATGAGACCTCCTGCTGGAACACTTGCTGAAACAATCAATGTTATCAATCAGGCTTGTATCTGGCTTATGCATAGGTAGTGCCAGCTTGTCAGTCAGGCAGTGTCTTCTGAGAAGAGTCCGAAATGTTCTCAGCGTGAGGACATTTCGCTTCGCAAAATGCAACGGACGAATCGCCGGATGCAGTCTCCTGTTGAGGATGTGGTTGAGGCTGTCGTCGTGGTTCCGGGCTGGATTGCGACGCTTGGGTTTTCACATAGTTTCCGACCGCAATCACCAGTGCCGCCAGAATATAGATTGGCCAGGTAAACCCCTGGGTCAGAAAGGTGCCGGACACGACGGTGCCCAGTAACCCGGCAAGGACAGCCTGCGCCGTTGTATAGACGGCAGGATCGTAGTGGGCGAGATTCGTTTCAATCCGGCCGAGAGTGACAAAAGCGGTGCGGATCAGGCAAATAATCATGGTGACAAAAACCGTGAGACCCAGGAATCCGGTTTCAGCCAGTACACCGAACCAGGTGCTGTGAACCGCATGGTTCAGGCCGTCCCAGTGCGGACTGTAGAAAAAGTAATTGGCATAGAAATTATCCAGCCCGACGCCGGTAAATGGATGCGCAACCGCCATTTTTGTGGCTGCTTCCCAGGCATACAAACGGCCCATGGCAGAGGCATCGATGCCTTCTTCTACGGCACCGCCTGAAGCCCGGTCTGAAATACCGGCGGCCAGAAAGAGCAACGCAGCTGCCAGTGCGCCAAGTGAGAAGAACAGGGTTTTGGACTTCATCCGGCGGTAGCCGAATAATCCGAAGACGGTCAGGATCCCCAGCAGACCGCCACGGCTTTGGGTGGCAAGCACTGCGCTGAACAGAATGGGAGTCGATAACAATCCGATGAGACGGCTGTACAGCGGCATGGATTTGGTCAGCAGCAGTGCGACCGCGAATGAGGTCGGGAACATCAGGACCAGTGCCAGATCATTGGGATCGCCCAGCATCGAACCGATTGCACGCCCGATGGTGACACGGGTGCCTTCTACCAGCCCGATCCCGTTGGCTTTGTTGTATAGAGCGACAAGGCCGACCACCATGCCTGAAAACGCAATCACGTTGGAGGACAGGGCAAAATCCTTTGCGGCCCGGGACAACCAGGCGATCGCAAAGACCATGATCAGGATTTTCCAGTAAGTGGCTTTGAAGTAAGCCAGCGCAATACCGCGGTTTTCAGCCATGATGACACCAATCAGAACCAGAATGGCGAAGGTGGTCAGCACGGTCAGATCCCGGTGCCAGTAAGCGCGATACCGCTGTGAGATCCCAATATGCCAGCACAGTGCTCCCAGAGAAGCCAGCGACAGCAGCAGCGGGATTTTCAGCGAATAAAGCTGCGGGAAGACTTCATGGATGCGGAAAAAAGAAAAAACCACAAACAGCAGTACCATGAGGAAGGGGCGGGTCAGCACAAATAAAATCGCAAATGGAATCAGGCCAAATACCGGCAGCAGCAGGGGATGCGGAATCAGCCGCCAGATTGCGCCGAAGACGACACAAAGTGCCAGCCCGAGCAGGCACTGATTTCTGGATGACCTGAGACGCGCATCGGTCATCGTGACAGAACCCTGTGCCGGATGAAATCCGGTAGAAGCTGCAGGTGGTGAAAACACCAGGCCAGCATGAGGGTGGCGACACCGGCAACCAGAATCTGGGTTATCGCGTTCCAGGAAATCACACTCAGGCTCATGACGATGGCGGTCAGGGCAGCGCCTGCCGCCAGGGCTTTCCGGCGAAAAGGCAGGGGATGCCGGGCCTGACTTAAACGCCAGATCAGCAGGACACGTATGAACTGGGCGGCAAGCAGCGCAGCCAGAATTCCCCAGACAGACCAGGCTGGTGTAAGCAGAATCATCAGGCAGACACCGACGACGGCACTCAGCCCCTGAATCATCATCAGCGAGCGGGTGCTTTTGGTCGCCAAAGCGCCGAGATTCAGTAACTCGCAGATTTCACGCAGTGCGGCGATGAGGATGAGGACAAACGCATAGAGGCTGGCCTGTGCGTAGCTGGCCGGCATGAGCCAGTGAATGAATACAGGGGCGACAAGACTGACGCTGACGGTTATCAGTCCGAGCAGAGCAAGGCCGTGGGTAGTCATCCGGGCGGCCTGATACCGGCCATTTTCGCCAAACAGTATCCCGAAACGCTTGGGCATCCACCACATTCCAAAGGGCTGCATCATCAGCACCACGGCGAGCGCAAATTTGCTGGCGACGGCATACTGAGCCACATCCTGCAGGCCGGCGAAATGGGCCAGCACCCACCGGTCGAATCCGTTCAGAGTAAATGCCAGTAAGCCGCTGCCCATGATCGGCCAGGAATAGCTGAGAATCTCGCGTCCTTTGACCCGCTGGATGCGGATGCCGGTGTCCCGGTACTGGATGATGAGCAGGAGCGCGGCCTGCGTCATGGCGACCATAAACCCGGCTTCAAGAATGCCGGTCACCCCCTTACCGGCATGGAGCATCAGAAGAATCAAGCCCGCGTGACTGATGGCTCTGCCTGTGGTCAGCAAGAAGAACGTCCAGACCTTATCTCGCATTCTCAGCCATGCCAGTGGGACAGCGATGCAGCTTTCGAAGGCCAGCACGGTGAACATCAGACTTAACTCGTAACGGGAGAATAAGGCCGGGCTGAGATCACCAATCAGCGCAGCGGCTGTCCAGACGAAAGGCAAGGTCAGGATTGCAATGCAGAGGGTGATCCCCATGACCTGACTGGCATGGAATTTCTGCGCCTGTTCATTTTGCGCGGCACCGGCGAAGCGGTACAGCGCTTCGCTTAACCCCATTCCCAGAATAATGCTGGCGAACATCGCAATACTGGTCAGCACTTCCAGCCGACCGAATTCATCCGGCGGCAACTGATGGGTGATAAATGGCAGCATAAACAGGGAAACGCCTTTCATCAGCACAATGCTGATGCCATACAACACCATGTATTGCATGGCTTTGGGAACCGGGAGTTTAACCATGTCTGGCACCTCCGATGCGGGCTTTCACGCGCTGGATAAACGGCAGCCTGACGGATACGCCGGCTGCAGGCGGAGAGCAGAGTTCGGTGATGATATCGACCACAGGTTGGTAGCATGTTTCCGCTCTGTAATTTTCGGCCAGCTGGCGTGCTCTGGTTCCAATGCGCTGAATTGATTTCATGTCCCGGCTCAGCCATAAAATGGTGCTGGCCAGGGCATCGTGGTCACCAGGCGGGTACTTGATGCAGTGGACGCCGTCCATTAACACTGAATCCCAGTAAGCGCCGTCGGCCGGGATCACCACACAATGTCCCGCAGCCATGGCTTCCAGAACGGAAAGACCAAAGGGTTCCCTGACACTGGTAGAGATAAACAGGTTACAGCGGGCCCGGATGGCATCGAAGTTGACCGGATTTTCATGCCAGTGAATCCGGGCAATCGGCTGCCCGGATTCAGAAACGGGCAGCTGGGTTTGTCTGGGTCTGAGATAGCAGATCTCCGAATCCGGACGGTGCTCAACCGGCAGCGACTCAAGGGCCTGCAGCAGCCGGTCCAGCCCTTTCCATTTCAGCAAAGAAGCGGCCCACAGCAAGCGGGGCTGTTCATACTGGCATGCACCAGGCCACTGGTCGGGGCAAAGCCCGTTGATGAAAGACTGAAATCTGGCTTTGACGGGAGTAAATCTATAGCCTGCCTTGCGAAGCGCCGCAGTCATGCTGTCCTGACAACTGTCGAGAAAGCAGACTTTGTCGGCCGCGGCCAGGCTTCGTCCGAGCATACGGGAATGTCCGACGGGCCCATGAACAAGTTGCAGCAACGGCCAGCCGGTCAGTTTTTTCAGCAGGAAAAGAGAAAAATCGACTCCGGGGCCGGACGCCCCGAGTAAGAGTGCTGGCTGGCCATGTTTCAGGCAGGCTTTCAATCCCGTTGCTGCAGTCAGCAGGTGACGAATCAGATAACCGAGACCGTGATTTCCTCCGGGGAGCCACCGGGGGCGCCACAGCGGGAGATGTTCACAGTCTGGCAGGGGCCAGCTCTCCGGGTCATTGGTCAGGACCCGGATATGAAATTGCCTGGCGGGCAGCTGTTTTAACAGGGAAACGGTCGCATTTTTGCTGCCCCCGCCAAAAGCGATGGGATCGATGATGAAGAGGGTGTTACTTTTCGCCATGGCAGGGTTCCTCTAACCAGCGCTGCGCCTGAAACCGGGTCAGTCTGTTTGGCCGAAAGCTTAGGATGCCCCGGTACATTGCGTGCAGGTGCCAGTCTTTATGCAGGCGCGGGATGCTGTCCGCGTCGCTGGCGATGGCGTGATAGAGTGTTTCAAACGACTGACAGTATTTCTCAATGGTCAGGTTGTTACGGATGAAGTCTCGTCCGGAGGCGCCTAACCGTTGCCGTAAGTCCGGCTCGGTCAGCAGGGTTTCGATTTTGGCGAGCAAATCGACTTCATTGTTTGTGGCGGCGAGAAGCCCGGTGACCTGATCTTTAATCACGCTGCCGACACCGCCGATATGATTGACGACCACGGGCAGTCCGGCCAGACTTGCTTCCGCCAGTGCCAGACCAAAAGATTCGGAGTGTGCGCTGGAGATATAGATATCCATGCCGCCTTTCATCCAGGCAATGGCATCGGCCTGCTGACCTGCAAAATGAACCCGATCACGGATATTCAGTTTCTCCGCCATTGCTTCAAATGTTGGCTGATCCCGCCCGTTTCCGAGTAGCACTAAATGAACCGGATACCCTTTTGCGATCAGTCTGTGGGTGACATTCAGTAAGTGATCAATGCCTTTTTCCATCAGCATGGCCCCGGCGTAGCCCAGGACAATGGCATCATCGGGAATGTCCATGGTGTTTCGGAAAGGGAATGCTTCCACTGCGTCCAAAGCCTCGATATCAATGCCGTTGGGAATGATTTGGCACTTCTCAGGAGAAAATCCTTCCTGCATAAAAGGGGAAAGCACATAGTCGCTGACGCCGACCAGCAAAGGGGCCTGATAGAGCCCCAGTGTCAGGCGATCCCGAAGTGAATAGTGGGCATGCAGGTGAACAAGCATCGGAGTCCGGCACCATCTCGCGGCCCAGTGCATCCACTGGCACGGGGCACCGCTGTTGCAGTGAACCACATCGGCCCGGTAAGCATGAATCAGGCGCTGACCGGCGCGAACCAGCTGCCACCACCCGAAGAGCCGGAGTTTGGGTTTTTCCCAGCCAAGCAACAGCGAAAAGGGGGTGGCATGGCAGGCGACGCCCATGGCTCTGGCCGCCATGGCCAGCTCCTGGCTGTTACACCACAGCACCGGCGTAAAGGCTTTTCTGTCCAGATGTGCGAACAGATTCAGCAAACACCGTTCACTTCCCCGGATACCATCGTCGCCATAGTGAACAAATAAAATGGTTTTGGCAGTGGTTGATTCTCTGTTCATCAGTGCCTCCGAACCGATGTCGATCGGTGTTCGTGTGTTTCGGTGTGTCTTCGTGCGAATAGGCTGAGCAATTCAGACGCCGCGCAGCACATTCGGGTTGCGCTCTCAGGCCAGCTTTGCCGGTGTCAGATTCACGACAAGCGAATATTGTGCCAGCAGTGCGGGCAGAACCGCTTCGGCTGAAAAATTCTCCCGGACGGAACGAATCGCTTGCTGGCGCATGCTCATGCGTTGTTCGGCGGGAAGGGCAAACCAGTGTTTCAGCCAGTGATACAGCTGTTCAGGCTCATCCGGGGATATCAGCCAGCCGTTGTGGTCATGGATGATCGCGCGGCTCATAGCGCCCACCTCTGTTGCAATGACAGGGATGCCGAATGAGAGTGCTTCCAGCGCGGCCATTGGCAGCCCTTCGTGCCGGGAAGGCATGATGAGCAGGCCAATGTTCGGCCAGATGTCAGTCATGTCCTGCTGCATGCCGTGAAAGTGCAGATTCGCCGGGCTGTCTTGTTCTAATGCTGTTCTGAGCGGGCCGTCGCCGTAGCAGTCAAACTGAAGTGCCGGACATTGGCGGGCTAGTTCGGCAAAGCGATCCGGGCCTTTTTCATGGCTGAGTCGGCCGACAAAAGCAATTTGGTGTCCTTGAGAAGCCGTCTGGCTCAGATGATTGGTGAAGTTATCCAGTACGACCGATGGCCGGGAAAGGCGGCTGGCAATGCTGTGACTGACGGCAAAAGTAGCGTTGGCGAGACAGGCCGTAGCTCTGTCGGCCATATCATAGAGCGCCAGCCTGCCGCGGCAGGTTTCTCCGGCATGATAGGTCGACACAACCGGGCAGGACAAAAAGGGTTTGAGCAGACGGCACAGGATCCCGGCTTTATACCCGTGGGTATGCACCAGTAAAGGACGCATCTGTCTGGCAAGGCGGAGCAGGGAACGGAGTTTACCGTCCAGCACAAACACGGGGACGGGCTGGGTCCGGGGCGCAGCCTGGGCCGACAGTCTGGCGATCAGCGGGTGAGTCTGGTCGTAATCCTGCCACAGGATGACCTGCACATCATAACGGCTGGTCTTTAATGCGGTCGCCAGTTCCTGAATATGAGTTTCAATCCCGCCCAGTGTCCGGCTGTCAGCAATCAGCCAGATCGGGCGGCTCGCTGGTCTCGCAGTGAAGGTCTTCTTGCTCATGTGAGTTCCCGCAGACAAAAAGAGAATACGGAAACCCGGCAAATTTGATGCCACTCTATCAGGCTACATATAGGCAGGCTGCATATAGGGAGGCTGCATATGGGCTGACTGGACACGCATGCTTTCGTGCCATGTCCGGCCTTGTACTCACCTGAGTTGCATTCTGCAACTCAAAGTGCGTCTTCATCCGGCAGATCAACTGCCTGTTTTCAGGACAATATTATGGATATCCAAGGCTTTCAGTTGCAGGAATGACTTTTCCGCGACCGTCAGCAATTGCTCACCCAGTTCAATCGCATGCGCTTTGCAATTTTGAATACACAAATGTTCAATGCGTCTGGCCAGCATCGACAGCCGGATATTGCCGTAACTGCCAGCGCTGCTGGCGAGCGCGTGGGTTTCAAACTGCAGCTGATCCGGGTTGTTGTCCTCAATGGCTTTGCGGATAGTGGCGATTCGGTTTTGGCTGTCTTCAAGATACAGCTCGACCAGCATGTCGGTATCTTCGAAGGAGGTGTCCTCGATCAATTGATGGATGGTTGTCGGATCAACCAGCGGATACAGCGATAAAGGAATTTCGTCTTTATTCGCACAGAAGGTTTCTGCTTCATCAATGGACTGACACGGTACAGTGCACCGCTTTTCGTTGCTGTGGGAAACAGGTTTGACCCACTTGCTCAGGCAGTCCAGTAACTGTGCTTTGTGAATGGGCTTGCTCAGGTAGTCGGTCATCCCGGCGGACAGGAAGCGTTCTCTGTCCCCTGTCAGGGTATGAGCGGTCAAAGCAATGATCGGCAGTGACTGGTTCTCCGGCGACAGGGCTCGGATCCGCTGTGTTGCTTCCATGCCGTCCATACCGGGCATCGAGATGTCCATAAAAATCAGGTCGTAGTGGCGTTGCTGAACAGCAAGAATCGCCTGCTCGCCGCTGGTGACCATATCGGTTTCGATACCCGCGGTTTTCAGCATATGGCCAATCACCAGACGGTTTGCCGCGTTGTCCTCGGTGACCAGAATCTTCATCCCGGCCCGGAGAATCGGCAGTTGTTTTTGGCTCAGTGGATGCGTCGCATCTTGCGATGCAATTGCCAACGGAATGGAAAAGTAGAAATCACTCCCGGTCTGAAGGGTACTGGAAAGACCCAATTCACCTCCCATCAGCTGTATCAGGCGTTTGCAAATTGCCAGCCCCAGCCCGGTGCCTTCCGTGGCCCGTGTATAACCCTGATCAGACATGGTAAATTCGTCAAACAGGCTTTCCTGTGCCTCTGGAGCAATACCAATCCCGCTGTCGATCACATGACAATTCAGCAGCCAGCCTGCTTTCGTGTTGAGAGCGGTTTTCGTGAGCGACACTTCGACGCGAATCCCGCCCTGAGGTGTGAATTTGATGGCGTTATGGATCAGGTTCAGCAGAATCTGACGGATACGGCCTGCATCCCCTTGAGCGAAGTTGTTGGCTTCCGGGGGCAAGGTTAATGACAGGGTCAGATGATGCTTCTCTGCCAGCGGCGTCATCAGTTCAATGACCTGGTGAAAAACCTGCTGAATATGAAAAGGCTCATGGTTCAGCACCAGATTGTTGGCCTCCATTTTGGAGAAATCCAGAATGTCATTGATGATCGCAACCAGGTGTTTACCGGATTCATGTGCCGTTTGAACCAGGCTTTTCTGATGCGCGGAGAGGGTTTCCCCCTGCAGGATATCCAGGATACCGAGCACACCATTCATGGGGGTGCGTATTTCATGGCTCATGGAAGCCAGAAAACGGCTTTTGGCCTCATTGGCTTTTTCTGCTTCCCGGCGAGCGCGTTGCAGTGTGGCCTCGTGTGCCTTTTGTTCTGAAATATCAATGAAGTGGCAAACGTAGAGTACGGCGTGTTCGTCGGGGAACACCGGGGAGGCACTGAAATAAATAGGGAGTGCTTCACCGCGGATGGGTTGTAATACCAGCTCGCCAGACCATTTCCCGCCCTGATGAATGGTTTGCCACATTGCCTGATGCACGGACACAAGGCTGCTGAGGCTGGGCAATGGTGAACAGGATGCCGGATCATAACCGGTCAGCTGCTGAAATGTCGGGTTGTAGCGAAGAATTTGACCAGACTCATCCGCAAAAAAGATGGCTTCCTGAGCGTCAAAGGCCTGAGCCGCCAGTAGCTGTTCTTTTTCGGCGACTTTCCGGGCCGTAATATCCCGGATGTACGATACAAACAGGTAGTCCCCGTCAACTTCAACCGGAGAGACGGCCAGTTCAACCGGAAATGTATGCCCGTTTTTATGTAGGGCAAGGGTCTCTATGCGTTGTCCGAGCACCGGTCCTTCACCGGTTCTGATGAAATGCGCCATGCCCTGATAGTGCTGCGAACGCAGGTGTTGCGGGATCAGGTATTTCGCCATGTCCTGATGCAGAATTTCATGTTTCTGCCAGCCGAAGATGTGTTCGGCATTGGTATTGTAATCGACGATGTAGCCGGACTGATTGATCGTAATGATGGCATCCAGAGATGCGGTCAGGATGGTTTGCTGGATCTTTTCGTGACGATGCAGCTCATGCAGGGTCCGGCTTTTGTCCGCCAGCAAATCCTGGATTTCCTGCTGATTTTTCGCCAGCGTCAGTGACATGGTGTTAAATGAGCGGACGACTGCTCCCAGCTCATTGTTGGTGTGGCTGGGCAGTGTCATTCCCGGACCGTTGTGCGTGATTTCATCAACCGCCATTTTGAGCCGGCTTAACTGCCGGGTGAGGGCCGTCCCCAGAACAAAGGAACAGACGGCGACCAGAATGACCTCCAGTCCCGCAATGGACGTAAACATCTTCCCGGCGTCGGTGAGCAGGGTTTCCAGCTTGGAGGTTGAAAAACCAATTTCAATGCTGCCGTAGACGGTTCCGGCCTCAACGATCGGATAGTGGATGTCATAAATGCCGTCATCGACGTCACTGATCCCCTGATCTTTGTCTGTGTGCGGCGAGGTGGCAGGCACGTCACCTCCTTCAGCCAGCACTTGAACCTGATTACAGATCCGGACGTATTTGATGTCTGAAATCGCCATGATCTCGTCAACCAGACTGTTTAATGTTGCCAGGTCGTAAGACAGCACCGCATCTTTGGTGGCCCGGGCAAACAGCGTTGTGGCTGCCTGTGCGCGTTGTTCCAGTTGGGACTGGTTTGACTGACTGAGATAGGTCAGTGCGTTGCTGACTAAGAGCACCAGTACAAGCACTTCAATGAAGGCAATGCCCAGAATGGTTTTCAGACGAATACTCATCATGGCCTCCTTCAGTGCAGTAAATTTTGTAATAGATCGATTTGCAGGGCGCGAATATCATCCCAGGTGCTGTCTTCGGCAGCCTCAAACCCCGAAATCGCTAATTCAGCCAGGGCTTTCCTGCCGTCTTCCTTTGCTGCGAGGGTGATCAGGGCCTGCTGAATACTGGTGGCGGTTTGACTGTCGATTCCCGGATGAACAGCGATGGCATGTGAGGTATATCCCCGGGTTGTCCAGATGGGGGTCAGCTGGTTTCGCAGCGCCGGGTCAATGCTGTTGAACGTGCGCATCACACCGCCACCGGCAGGAAAGATGCCCTGAGCCACCGCCAGATAGACGGAGTCGTGGGACGACACGTACTTTGGCGTGAACCGGACATGGGCGGCGGACAGATCGGTGCGGGTTAAAATGCTGGCAGCAAATGCGGCCGGAGAGGGAAATGCCAGTGTCTGCTGATCCAGCTGAGACAGGGCGGTGATCCCGCTGTCTTTCCGGACCACAATAATGCCTTTGATTTGCTTATTGGCTGCCTTGGCGATGGCCCGGTAACCCGGCTCCTGATGGAACACGACATAATGATACGGGTTCATGTAGGCAATATCGTATTCCCCGTTTTTTAAACGTTTTTCGAAGGTGGGGATATCTGGTGCGGTGGCAAAGTGAATGGTATGGCCGCTCAGTTCGGACACCTGCGTGAGGATAGGTGTCCAGACACGGGCGAGTTTACTGGCGGCTTGCTGAGGCACGATCCCAAAAATAATCTCTCTGGCATGCGCCGGCATGGCAGCCAGAATGGCAAGGAACAGGGCAATCAGAATTCTCATCTTGACTCCTTAGGGCTTGCTTGCGCTGTTGCATCTGAAGAAATTGACTCATTGGCAATCCCGTTCAATCAGAAGCAGCAGGGCATCATCGTTCGGCTTTCCCTCAGTGCAGTCATCAAAGACTTGCATGACCTGCTCAATGGCTTCCTCGAGCGGTTGGGAAAGTGTCTTCCTGAGTGCATCAAGCATTTTTCGTTCCAGTTCCTGCCGGCCATCCGGCGTCATTGCCGATTCAAACAGCCCGTCGCTGATCACCGCCAGACGTTGTCCGGGTTCCAGCAGCTGAGTGACGGCGGGGTAATGCGGGTCTTCCAGCAGCCCGGGCAAAATACCGCTGATGTCGACTGCCTCAATGCGCTGCTTTGTGATGAGCAGAGGCGGTGGATGCCCGGCAGAGGCCAGAACGACCTGTCCGTCCGGATGCAGACAAAGTGCGCTGCAGGTCAGGGTCACCTGAGACAAGAAATGATCGGTGCGCGCGCCCATAGACAGACGCCGCAACACTTCATCCGGCGGGCAGTCAATCTCTGCGAGATTCAGCAACATTCCCCGCAGATAACCGGCGTAGGCATAAGAGAAAAATTTGGCGGTATCGTTGTGGCCCATGATGTCTGTAACCGCGATAAAAAAGCCGTTCTCGCACGGCTGAGCCATCACAAAATCACCGCCGCCGATCCCTGTATTTCGCTGCCTGACAGCAAGCCGCCAGCCCGGACAACCCGCAGGGAGCTGCGGCGATAAGGCACTGGCAATCTGCCGGTTCACCTGACCGGTCAGATGCCGGTAAACCTGTCTGGAACGTTCAAGTACGCGGTGCACCGTTTGCAACAGCAGTTGCTTGCTGACGGGTTTGGTCAGGTAGTCATCAATGCCCATAGTGGCAGCCTGCTGAAAGATTTCACTGGCATTGGCTGTTGTCAGAAAAATGAAGGGAACGGCAGCGCCGGGAGACAGTGAGTTCAGCTGTTCACGGAACTCCAGACCGTTCATACCGGGCATCTGAATATCTGACAGCACTAAATCAATGTGCTGATGATCGATCGTCGCAAGTGCCTGCTGGCCGTTGTCGGCGGTCAGAACATGAAAGTCGTCTGAGAGATAGGTTTGATAAAGGCGCCGTTGTGACGGCTCGTCATCGACAATAAAAATGGTTGGCTTGTCATCTTGCTGGCAATGCGGCCAGGTGGCCGTCAGGCAATTGAACGCACCGGTATCCGTGCCAGCGGCCTGATAGGTGAGTTCATCACTGAGCGATCTCAGCAGCGCAATTCCGCGGCCGGATTCGGCATCCAGCGCCAGAGCATCCAGCATCAGCGTATCCAGGGTCAGGGCGTCCGGCGCGGCCGGGTTTAACAGAGTCGGATCCCAGCTCCCGCCATCGTCCTCAAGCGTCAGCAGCCAGTTCTGAGAGGACATGCTGAATCTGACTTTCAATATCCGGGCCGACGGGGAACTGTGCTGGACAATATTAGTTGCAGCTTCGGCAAAACACAGAGCGATTTGATTGGCGGTCTGACTGTCGGCCTTACTCAGGCCCAGTGCCTGCTGAAGCAGTCGCCGGATTTTCGTGACACTGGCGAGTGTGGCGGGTTGTTCGATGTCCAGTAAAACAGTTTTTATGTTCATATCCATGTTCTTATCCGTGTCCATATCCAGGTCCATTGCATGTTCGCACCTGTCCGGCGGCTGACTTGTCATCCATGTTACAGCTCTATGGAGAGTAGTTTGTTTTCAGACACTTTTTTACGTAATGCTTTGACCAACCGGCGGCAGCATTGCGGCAGTCGGCCGAGTTCACGCTGTATTTCAGAACGGAGTGCCGGATTACATTGATCGTTGATAATTGTGCCGGTCAGTCGGACACCGGCGAAGCGCAGAGACTGGGCGCAGGACTCTGCCAGACTTTCGGTTGTTTTGCCTGCCATCACGACCATCAGGCAGCCATCACATGCGGCTGCAACGCTTTCCGGTGGAATACAGTCATGGCTTGTCTGTGAGATCGGGGATGTATCAAAGATGATGAGGTCATAAGTCGCCTGCCATTCTTTGATCCAGGTTGAAATGGCATGGGGGCGGCGCAGCATCATTCTGTCGGCTCTGCCTGAGGGGGCAATGATGCCGTTGAGAATTACAGGTGCAGCATCAATACAAACCGTGCAGGGAGTGCCAAATTCAGGTTCTGCGGTGGTTTCGGGGTGAAGCTGAACCGGCAGCAGGGTGGGATGGTTCAGATTGAGATCGACCAGCAGTGTATTGCGGCCTGAAAGCAAATGCCGCTGGGCGAGTGCCAGAGCCAGAGAGGTGACACCTTCCTCAGCATTGACAGAGGTAATCGCGACACTTTTCAGTTCTTCCTGAACAAGATGACGATAGATCTGCTCAATCTGGGGTGAGTCGGGAGAAAAAATTGTCATAGTAAGCCCACCAGTGCGGCTGTGGCGGCCAGCTGGAACAAATCGTTCATGCCGCGCCGAAAGGCTTCCATCGTGCTCTCACTGCGATCCGGAATATAGACGGTATCCCCGGCACGAATCACAGGAAGCAGGCTGAAATTACCGGTCCGGCCAAACTCGGTGAGATCAAACGTTCTGGCCTGATCCCGGCAACAGGACAAATTCACCACGGTAATTTTTTCGACATAGGCGTTGTTACTCGGTCCGCCAGCCTGTGCGAGTAAATCGAGCAGAGTCATGTTGTCATCAAAGCGGTACCGTCCCGGTTTATTGACCGCGCCCAGCACCCGGATGGTGGATTCTTTGCTTTCTTCCAGCCAGTTGCGGTCTTTTTCCGGAATGTAGATGGCATCCCCCGTGGTGACTTTAGGCAACAGATTTTCATCGCCGGTTTCGAAATATAACGCGAGATTCAGTTTGGTTACTCTGGCGTAATCGCCGTTGCGGTGGGTAATCCGGATATTGTGGATATCCGCTTTGGAGGTCGGGCCATCAGCTGCTGACAGAATATCGAGAAAGTGCATGCGGTTTGTAAACCGATACCGACCAGGTGCACCGACCTGCCCGAACACATAGATAGACAATTCAGAACTCTGTCGGACCCATTGCGATTTGTTGTCGGTCGGATCCTGCGGTAGATCATGCACCCGGACGGTTGTCCCCGCACGGACCGGCGGTAAATCACTGCTGTGGGAACCGTTTTTCAAGTATTGGTCCAGATTGAACACATAGGTCCGGTTCACACCGGCAGCATTCGGGGTCATCACTTCAATTCTGGCTGTATCTGCCCGTGACGTCGGGCCGCCGACATGGGCCAGCAAATCAAGCAGATTCATTTCACTGGACCATTCAATCCGTCCGGGGCGCACGACTTCCCCCATGATTCTGACCGCGCGCTGCGGCGACACTTTCAGCCATGACTTTTCGTTCATGTCGGTTTTTTCGGGAATGAAAATCGCGTCCCCCGGGGAAACCTGCGGGAGCGCTCTGCGGGATGTGCCTTCTGTGAAACCTGACAAGTCGAAGGACTTTATGTCTCCTTGTGCCGTGATAATGCGGATCTGGCGGGATTCAGCAAAGCGGGTCGGGCCACCGGCATTGGCGAGAATATCCATAAAGGATGTGCCCTGTTTGGTCTCGTAAGCGCCGGGCTTGGCGACTTCACCCATGATATAAATGGTGTTCGCACCGCGCTTCACTTCTTCTTCCTGGCGGGGAACAAAGACGGTCGCACCCGGCTCGATTGGTGGTAACAGCGTGTCCTGACCGGTATCCAGATACTGCTTCAGATTGAAGATGACGGGCTCATTGTTTGAAATGACCCGGATTTGCTCGACACCGGCGTAACGGGTGACGCCACCGGCCCGCATCAGCAGGTCGACCAGATTCGCCGTGTCTTTGTGAGAAAAGCTGCCGGGGTGATTGACCTCACCAAACACTTTAACTGCACCTCTGTCGCTGGCTGCATCCCCGGCATCTGCCAGATTCTGGGGGTCAAAATCCTGCTCGATATTCCCGATCATGGGCGAGGCCGGAACGAAAATGACATCCAGAGATTGCAGAACAGGCAGTAAAGACTGATCGCCGGAGTCGAGAAAGGCTTTGTAGTTAAATGTGCGGGTCTGGCCGGCGCGCTTGATCTGCATGACATTCAGCTGCGCCCCCGGCCGCATTCCACCGGCTGCAACAATCGCGGCCTGTACCGACGCGCTGGCAGGTAAGGTGTATTCGCCGGGTGTGTTGACATAGCCCTGGATGCTGATCAGTAACTGTCGTTTGCTGACATAAACGCTGAGATTATCCAGATCGCGAATCACACTCTCCAGTTTGTCGCGAATGAAAGCGGTCACGGAAGCTTCGGTCTGTCCGGCGACTTTCACAGGGCCGATTTCCGGTAACTGAATCTGGCCCTGACGGTCAATCTGAAAGGTCCGGTTCAGAGACTGCTCCCCCGGCAGGCTGATGGTCAGCTGGTCACCATGCTGAATGGAATACGCGGATGCGGTTGCAGACATCACAATGACCAGAACCACCGAGAGGAATAGACGTAAGCCTGACATTATGGTGACTCCTTACCTTGCATGGGCCCAGGCATGGGGCGGGTGATCTCGACGAGCTCGATGCTGACTCGGCGGTTCGTCAGACGAACCTCCGGGCCGTGGCCGTCGAATAACGGGTCTTCACTGCCGACGGAAGCGATAGTGATCCGGGTTGAAGGAAGCCCGAAAATCTCGAGGTATCGCTGAACCTGCTTTGCCCGGTTCAGTGCGAGCCGCTGATTGAATTCAGGCGTGCCGACCCGGTCGGCATGGCCGGTAATGTGCAGGCGGTAAGTGGGGATGTCCCGCAGCAGAATGGCGGCCTCTGCAAGGTGTCCCATGTACTTGGGGTTTACTTCCGGTGAGTTGAACGCAAACTGATTGTCGCTGTTGAGCAACTGGTACAGCTTGCTGGCGAGCGCCGCCGGTGCCTGCATATTCGCCGTCTGAGGATGACATGCCCCTTTGTTTTTCACATCATCAAGCTGGTTTTCCAGTCTTTTCAGCAGATTGCGCTGAACGATTAAATCGTTGGCTGCATCGTAACTCAGCCCGCCTTCAAGCTCTCTGGTAATGCGCTGCTGATTTTGTTTTGCCTGTACGACGGTTGCCGGAAAGCACTGCTCAGCGCCTTCCAGCACCAGAATGTCCAGATGCTGGCTGACCATGTCCAGTTCAAACCGCAGACCATGCTCCGGCTCCAGCGGCTTATCGGGCATTACAGGTGCCAGAGTGACCGGATAATGTTCTGCCATGCCCCCGTTTCCTTTTTCCGGCCAGACCGAGCAGCCGTTCAGCAGAAGCAGGGGGAAGATGAGCAGCAAAGCGATGCTGCATGTGCTGTCCGTACGCATGGGCACTTCCCTGAGCTTATTTTTCTGTCACCGGGACAAAGGGATTGATGGAAATCGCCTGATCGATTCTGAGCAGCTTGAGCAGTTCCAGCGGCTGGCCGTGAACCTGACTCAGTGACAGTGTGCAATTCTGTTCGCGAAGACGCTTGTAGAGATAAACAATGGCGCCAATGCCGGATGAATCAATAAAGGGGACCTGATTTAAATCGATGAGGACCTCTGGCCCTTTTTCCTGCGCAATTATCTGGTCCAGATAAGGCTGGATGTCCCGGCAGCCATCTGCATCCATCTCGCCCTGAATGACCAAAGTAATCTGACTGTCTTTTCCCTGAATATATTCCAGCTTCATAACCACTCCCGACACGTTCTGAGCATTACTGTGAATGCAATACATTGAAAACAAGACATGAAATGTGCTCGTGAATGCTCAGGCAGGAAGCATGCCAAAAAATGATGGTTTGTCAGGGCAGGGATACAAATGCCGGATGGCTGCTGTGTCCCGCAATCAAACGAGAAGGCAGGACATAATGGGAAAGACGAGGTTTGCATTTTGCGAATCAAGTTGCATTTCGAATCCAGATCAGCAACTTAACATCCGCAGTGGAAAAGAGAGCTTGCTGATTACAGCCTGAATGGCCCGAACGATGACAGAAAACGGTTCATTGGTTCTGTTCGTACATGATCTGAATCGCGGTGCGGATCAGTGCTGGAGTCAGGTCTGTCGCCGTCATTTTCATCTGGCCTGCAAAGCTGTAAAGTGTCGAAATAATTTTGGCTCTGTTATCAGCGCTGAGCTCTTCACCGGATTCAGCAAGGCACTGTTCAAGCAGTGCCATGAGTACCTTTAACAAAATCGTGTCTGCTTGATCTTTTGCTTCGTGCTTGTCCGGAAAATGCAGGGAGTCAGGTAGGGCAACATGACACTCGGTTTTTAAAGTGACGCCATTTCGCATCAAGCCGTAGGTGCCCAGCTGGCCGTTGGCAATAGATTTTTTCTCGGTCGCACCGAAATGTGGGATAAGGACCTGTCCTTTTTCTGCCGACGGATGAAGTGCTTCGGCCAGTGCAAGACTGCCCGGACCGACATGAATCTCAAGCTGCTGATAATCGACCGTCTTGCCCTTGTATTCAACCTGAGCAGGATGGGTGAGGATCAGCATTGTGTGCTCGGCCAGTGAACACAAATACACCTGCCAGGGTTTGTATTCTAATTTCGCCTGAATCGTATCCGAAAACGCTTCTCCCGAGAGGTGATGGTTGACGAAAAAGGGCTCGCCATTATTCGACAGTAACCAGTTCAGATTTGCGTTTTCAACCCGTCGAAGCAGTTGAAGGGACGCTGTATCAGGAAACGGGCCGGTAAACAGGGCTGTAAACTCGCGCTCAGACATGCCTAAGCTTTCTGCCCAGTTAGACTGGGCCCGGTCTTGCTGAATAAAACGAAGGCGATGTTCAAAGGTTCTCACTGGATACCATCCCATCTGTGGTTGTCTGAAAGCTATTGCGCTAAGTCTGGTACACATTTCACTCAGAATCATATTTGATTGTGGTGGACGCTTCGCTTAGAGAATATTCGCGAGACTGAGTAGGCGCGAAAAATCCTACTTCTTTTTATGAATAGTCAAAAAATAATGTGAAATATAATTTTAAAGTCGATAGAATGAATTATTTAACTGAGGTGATGAAATGAATTTTATTGATAGGCTGGAACTGGCTTTGGTACCTAAGGATTTTGAATTAATTATCAAAAGAATTGAAAAATAATTAGGGCGATCACTATCTGAAAATGAATTAAAGTTGGTCAAGAAACTGCTCAATAATGGGGGTTCAGTTGTCCAAATCATAAACAAACTTATGGCTACGCTCACTAAAGTAAAAAACAAGAATAATTCCACCCTTACGTTTAAGTAGGTGGATAAATTACACGCTTAGCTACTATTATCAGTTGATTACAACGAAAACTTTAGTGGAACGATTCTCCAATAAGTTTGATGGCAATGTCATCAACTTTTTTTGGGGGGAGTCAGATCTTTTTTATTTAGTTTTTGGACCTTATTATACAGGTGGACAAAGAGAAACTCGATATATGAAAATCAAATGGTTACACGGCTGGGTGATGATTCAGTGTGCTCTTACTCTAACAAAGAAAACAGATTATTATTTCCGAATCTTCTCATCAAATCAGGGTGATAGTGTTTGAGTTTTTTGGTGAAGTAAATTGAACTAGGTGATATGGTTTCATTAAATTTATGCTCTGGTTTGGTGGTTAAAATAGTGAGTATGACTATATCTGCAATTAGAAATTCCAGGTGTTTTTGAGTGATAGGATAAATTGTAAATCACCTATTGTTTCAAATGGCTCATGAAATATGTAATTATTAAAATTGCTTTAAATTTTTTAAAAATATGAGTAATGGTATATTCAATTCTAACTCAAATTGGTATAAGTTTAGCGTTGTTACATGCAATGAATTTATCATAACTGGTAGGTTTTACTTTGAGATTTTTTATATCTCTTTAATAGGTAGTATCCTTCCATAGAGTTTGAAACCTCTATCAGCTCTGAAGCTTATCAGGCCTACTTTAACAGAGAGTGTCTTCTGTCGAGAATATTGAACTAAATTTATTGAATGTTAATTAAAATACCCTATAAATCAGCGCGATTAATGGAGGGGGAGTGATTTTGTTGTTCACTCTCCCCTGTATTCAAAAATAGTGGCATATTAATGGTTTTTTAATAGTGATAGTTCTGTTAGCTTACTACATTACCAGAGATATGAGATGAATTTTCTTGTGTATAATTTAAAGTTGTGCTGTTCACAAACACGCCATAACTACCAGTTGCTGGCGAACCATATATTTCTTGGTTGTTGACTGCTTTAATTCTAGTGATATTACCACTGAATCTATGTTCTATACCTGGTCCTAATACAATCGGCAACTCTACATCCAGTTCACGTAGCTCAAGTGTAAAAGTATCATAGACACTGTCGACTGCATTAAATAAAACTTCGGAAAATAAAATTTCACCTATATTAAACTCCAGTTCATTTATTGTAATTGTTGTATCAGATGTATTTTTTAAATTGAAAAATATTCCAGAATACCATCCTACATTATTTATGTTGTCATTAAAACCGCCATCAAAGTGAGTAAGTGTTGAATGGTTTATTTGTAATATGCTCATATTTAGATGTCTCCATGATTCAATGATTAAAGGCCATCGGCGATTGCCTCAGTTTTAGTCGCGCTACTAATGAAAGTTAGTAACAAAAGATACACAATTTGAATTGAGCAAAAGTTAGAGGGAATTAGGAATTCAGACAGGTCATACATCTAAATGCGTAATTCTAGTATATGATCGTCAAGTGTTCCCTTAACGAAAAGTAATCAGTTGTATATATAATGTAGACTGAAATTTTTTATATGCGACCATAATTAATAGAGATGTGTCACAAAATGGTGTTTAACTCTGAGTACTGATTTTTTGGGTTTTAAGGTCGAAAATTGGAGTGGAGAGTTATGTTCTCCATAGCAACTACTATCTCTAGGACAATTTATAATGCTGCTATTTTATGAAGAGTCCCAAAACACTGGAGCAATACAATCGAACAAGTTGCACTACACTAGTGCTTGTCGTTTACCAAAAACAAGCAACATGTTGTATCTATTAACTCTTTCGATCAACCATACTTTTTGCAAAGGACCTTGTTGTATCATTTTTGCTTTCCCCAACTTCTTAGACCCAGTTGCGTATAACGGCAGAATGCGCAACTCATAATCTTACTGCGGTGTCCGAGCCCTGATGATGACTGACTTCAGTTTTCAGAAGGAATCAGGAAATGCGCAGCTTAATTCTCAATATCTCACTTGTTCTTAATTACTATTCCATTATCGGGCAAGGGGGAAACCAATCAGAATTTTTCCTGAGTGTCTTTGACCTGCAGAAACACTCTCTTTCCGGTAATAGTGATGAAGCTATGGCTAGGCAGTTTTAGGATCCGGCAAAAATAGTACGATGTAGAGAAGTGGAATACATCTTCTTAGCAAAGAAAAAGCCCGCTCTTTCGAACGGGCTTCTCTGTTTGGTACGACCGAGTGGACTCGAACCACCGACCCCCACCATGTCAAGGTGGTGCTCTAACCAGCTGAGCTACGGTCGTATCATGGAAGTGCTCTGCATCAGAACGGGGTGAATATTAGCGATTCACTCCCTCCGGTGCAAGTGTTTGAGTTGGCTTTTTTATTTTTCGTGACTGTTTGGTTGCAACTTGTACTGCCTGGTGCGCTTTCAGTCAGTGAGTAATTGTTTTTCGGGAAGAATTATTGCAGTAACTCATGATCCGGCGGTAACAGTCGGGAAATCCAGATGGCCAGTTTGTGACGCATGTTGGGGCCGTCTTCCTGATCCGGGGCGAGGGGGGTGATTTGTTTGACGTCGACCAGCAGGCGATAGATACATTCGACTTTGTCTTTTTCAGAGATGCCTTTGCCAAAATCTTCGTATCCCTGCTTTCGGGCAAAGGCGATGCCGAGTTCCATGGCTTTTTTCAGCAACTTTTGCTCATTTTTTATTTTTTTCATTGCGTCACTCCATCGCGATTTCTGTTCATCAAGCATAGCGAAGGCTATCCGGTCTGTCCGACCTTTATCCCACAGCGTTTGAAGAGTGTCTGCCAGTAATGCACATGGTTGAGCGTGGCTTCACGAAACTGGCTGTGTAATGCACCGTCAATGTAATAACTCTGGTAGTCAGCCAGTGCAGCGGGGCGTGCTGGCGTTGTAAATAAGGCTTGCAGGTCGGGCGAAATTTCCTGGTATTGACTGTCGAGTTTTGCCAGATAGGGCTGAATCTCGCCGACATAAAACTTATAAAACACGTTCTGCAGGTAATCGGCTTGTTGCTGGTTGCGGTTTGGACCGCACATCACCAGCGAATCCTGGCTGTTCAGCAACCGGGTGGTTGTATTGAGCCAGTCCCGTGCGCGGGCCATGGTGTAAAACAACTGGCCGAGATAACGGAAGGTATGAATGTCTGCCTGATAGGTCAGCAAGTTGTCTGCGGCTTGGGACGTCACCGTCTGTCCTGCGCTGATTTGTCGGGCGATCTCGGCGATTCCGCGGAAAATATGCTGACTTTCAGAAGCGCCGGGCATAGCGTTTAACGGGAAAGCGATATGGGTCGGCTTGAATTGCTTCTGCCATTCTTCTCCGGTGAGCAGCATGTTCCAGAAATATTTGGGTAAATCCTGCTGTTTGATGCGCTGGACCTGAATGAGCTGTGCCTGTAGTTTGCTGTTCTGTGGCAGCATGGCAAGGCAGTGACCGATACCGTCCAGTAACAGTAATTCGTAACGCAGTTGCCTTGTTCGGTCCTGAACTTTACCCAGCACGGAATTTCGCTCCGCAATCAGCTGAAACAGGCCGCATGTTCTTAACTCGTAAGCATCCAGCAGCCCCATGCGGACATCTTCTGTCTGTTGCAGCAGTTCACTGACTTCCGGCAGCGGGGGGATTGCAGTCTTGGGTGCTTCGGGTTCACTGCTGTCCAGAACCGAGGCCAGACGATCGGTATAATTTGTGAAACTGCTTTCTGACGACGGTGTGTCGCAGCCACTCAGCAGAATGAGGCAGAGCGACAGCAGGAAGACTTTCAGATCAGCAATAAAATGACGGAGAACAAAAAGCATGGGCGATACTTCAGACGGTTTTTTCAAAGTATACGCTAACATGCTGACTTTTCAGGTAAAGAAAAGGCAGCTTTCGCTGCCTTCTATGTGATGTTGCCAGATTACAGAGCCCGGATTAGCGGACTGACAGGGCCAGCTGGAAGTCGTGATCCTGACGTTGCAGCCACAGTAAGCGTGTTGTCAGCATGATGGCAGCGGCCGTCAGACCAACCACGTTACCAATCCAGAATCCGTGCGGGCCCATAGGTTCGGTGACCAGATGCGTCATCCCCAGGGTGTAACCGGTCGGCAGGCCGAAGATCCAGTAGGCAATGAAAGTCCGGACGAAAATTGCCTGCATGTCTTTATACCCGCGGAGTGCACCGGCAGCGACCACCTGGATGGCATCACTGCATTGGTAAACCGCTGCAAGGAACAATAACTGGGCGGCAAGACTGACCACTTCCGGGTTATCGGTATAAAGTAACCCAATGGGTTCACGGAAAATGACCGTGAGTACCGCGGTGGTCAGAGAGACAGCGACGCCCAGCCAGATACCGCAATGGCTGGAAATTCTGGCGCCGTCGAAGTTTTTCTCACCCAGCTGATGTCCAACCCGGATACTGGTCGCTGCGCTCAGGCTCATCGGGAGCATAAAGACCAGCGAGGAAAAGTTAATCGCAATCTGGTGCGCGGCCACCACAATGGAGCCAAGCGGCGCAATCAGCAGGGCAATGGCGGCAAAGAGCGAGACTTCAAAAAACAGTGCGGCCGCAATCGGAAAACCTAGTTTGAACTGGCGGGTGACGGTACTCATTTCAGGCTGATACAGGGTGTTGAACAGCCTAATCCGGTTGAGTTTTTTGTTCACCAGGACGTAAATCAGCATGGCAAAGAACATCAGCCAGTAGACAATGGCTGTTGCGACGCCGCAGCCTACGCCGCCCAGAGCCGGTGCGCCAAATTTGCCGTAAACAAAGACCCAGTTCAGCGGAATGTTGGCAAGCAGGCCGATGAAACCAATCACCATGCCCGGAACCGTCAGGGATAATCCTTCAGAGAAGCTGCGTAAAGCCTGAAACAGAAACAAGGCCGGAACGGCATAAAGAACCGCGTGCAGATAACCGATGGTTTTTTCAGACAGGACGCTTTCGAGTGCCATATAATCGATCAGGACGCCAGCGTTATACAGCACCAGAATCACAGGGACAGACAGCAGCAGCGCTAAGAGAAAACTGTGCTGAACCTGAAACGGAATTTTTTCTTTCTGTCCGGAACCATTCAGCTGAGCGACGATGGGTACCATGGCGAGCAGTACACCAATTCCAAACAGAATTGCAGGCATCCAGATGCTGGAAGCCACGGAGACCGCAGCCATATCAGTTGCGCTGACACTACCGGCCATCACAGTATCAATAAAACTCATCGCAGTCTGGGCAACAGAAGCGATCAGAACGGGAATAGCGAGTTTAAGCAATCGCTTAGTTTCAAGACGATAAAAATGCACAAATTGCTCCAGCGGGCAGGGATATCTTGTTGGAAGATTATTCAGTAGTGATTATATCGGCTTCCCTCCGGCAGACAACGATTTATTCAATCAGTCTCACTAAGCTAGCCGCGCTCTTGCAGATTCATCATCAGTGCTTTGTTTTTACCCGATTGTTTCGCCTGATAAAGCAATCCGTCTGCAATGCCAAAACAGCCTTTACTGCCGGGTTCACACTGGGTGATCCCCATACTGACGGTGATGGTGATCAACGTGTCTCCCAGTGAAACCGGGATTGAAGCAATGCGCTTCAACAGATCATCTGCAATCCGGCGAATGGTGCTTTCATCCGGAGCGAGAGAGCAGATTGCAAACTCCTCGCCACCGATTCGTCCAATAAAGTCAGGTTCGTCAAAGGTGTCATTACAGATATTGACCAGATGCTGAAGGGCCTGATCGCCAACCTGGTGTCCGTAGGTGTCATTCAGTTTTTTGAAATTATCCACGTCCAGTAACATCAGCCAGCACCCTTGCCGATCCCGCATTTCATTGAACCGCTGCCAGAAATAACGGCGGTTCGGTGCGTTGGTCAGGGGATCATAAAAAGCCAGTTTTTCCAGACGGCTGTTGGCTTCCTTCAGGGCAAGAGTGCGGGCTGCGACTCTGGCCTCCAGTTCCTGATTCTGTTTTTCCAGTAACAGGTTGAGTCTGGCCGTTTCTTCGCGCTCCTGATCCAGGTGGGTAATGGTTTGTTCCAGATGCCGGCTCATATCATCGAATGCATCCGCCAGCTGGCCCACTTCGTCATTCCGTTTCAGATTCAGTGTCTGCCCCCAATGACCCTTGCTGATATTGTTAATCGCGTGTGTCAGGCGCTGAATGGGCGTCAGGATATAACGGTTTCCGTAGTACCCGTAGATGGCAGCGATGATCATGAGCACCAGGGTCAGGATGATGGCCGTATCTTTGGCTGTCATGAAGACAGAAGTGAAGTCGCTTAACGGCGACAGCATGACGATGGTGACCCGGTCATCCCCGTCCAGAGTGTAATAGCCGGTATAGCTCAGCCAGTCCTGTCCCTGACAGTGAAAACGGTAGACCGGGCTGACTTCGGTTGTGTGCCCGTATCTGTATTTCCAGACTTTATAGAGAAGCGGCGTCTGCTGAGGATCAATCGTTTTCAGTTCCCCGTAGGCAGCCACATGATCCGGCCGGGTACTGGTCAGTATTGTTCCCTGTCGGCCCAGAATGGTGATGACGCTGTTCGGACTGATTTTGATACTTTCCAGCTCATCAATCAGTGGCGTTAAATCAATATCCATGCCCCAGACACCCAGTAGTTCGCCGGCCTGGTCGTATTCTGCTTTTGATAACGTAACCCCCAGCTCACCTTGCTGTTCCTCACGCTTGATCAGCTCACTCCATACGGCCTGGTCATGAGTCAGCGCCTGAAAAAACCAGGGTTGCTTACGGGCGTCATAGTATTCCTTGGTATTCAGCAGGATGTTCTGTTTTTCCGGATGAATAATGTAGCGGTGCAGCGCACTTGCTTCCGGGCGCTCAGTTTCGATAAATTCCAGATAATTTGCATAGCTTTCAGGCAGTTTGAACCGGACAATATCCGGGTCGCGGCCAATCAGCCTGAATCCGCCTTCCGGAGTAGCAAAGTAAAAGTGCTCTATGTTAGGGTGCTGAACGAGAGAATCGGTCAGGTACTGTTGCATTTTTGTTCTGTCCTGAACGATCGCATCCAGTTCGTCAGACATCAGTTCCTGTTGTTTGTAGATCAGCCGGACATTGTTAAAAAATTCATCCAGGTGATCTTTCACGACGTCATTGCTCTGGCGGTAAAATCCTTCAATCGCCTGGGTGATGGCGCGTTCAGAACTGTTGTACCAAATCATGCCGACACCAATGGCACTCAGAAGAATGACTGTCGTTAAAGTAAGTTGGATTCGGAAGCCCAGGTGATTGGTGTGCGATTTAAACATGGTCAGGAAATTAAGCGTAATACCGCTGCGAAACATTACGGTGAGTAAGGATAAGTATTTGCCTGACCCAATACAATCGAGTCACAAAATTTTGGGACAGTTGTTCTAACTTTGTGGTCAAATTGTGAGTTAAAGCTTGTTTTTGCTTTTAAATGCGGAGGACAGATGTTTACAGGAATTGTTCAGGGAACTTTTGAAGTTGTTGAAATTAAAAAGAAAAAAGATTTCCAGACACACGTGCTTCGTTTGCCGGATGAGCTCATTCATGGCTTAGAGCTTGGGTCATCCGTCGCACATAACGGTTGCTGTCTGACGGTTACCCGAATCGATGACAATCTTGTGTCGTTTGATTTGATGCAGGAGACCCTGCGTGTGACCAATCTTGGTTTGCTCCGTGAAGGGGACCGGGTGAACATCGAGCGTGCGGCGAAATTCGGGGATGAAATCGGGGGTCACAGTATGTCGGGACATATCATGACAACCGCAACGGTGGATGAGGTGATTGAATCTGAAAACAATTACCAGATTTGGTTCTCGATGCCGTCGTCTTTGATGAAATATGTGTTCACGAAAGGTTATATCGGCATTGATGGTGCCAGTCTGACGATTGGTGATGTGGAAGCACAACGCTTCAATGTCAATCTGATTCCGGAGACGCTCACCAGAACCAATCTGGCAACCCGGCGTCCGGGGGATGCAATCAATATTGAGATTGATCCTCAGACTCAGGCTGTTGTTGATACTGTAGAGCGTGTCATGGCCGCCCGCAGCTGATGCGTGGCCCACAAATTATTCGCCCTGCCATAAGGCAGGGCGGTGTTTCATGCACACTCCGACGGAGGTGTGCTCAGAAAATTTGCTCGTCGTCTGCATCCACAAACAAATGAATTGTTTTGTGCAGATCATCGACCTGCATGTTCAGGTGGATGGCATGACAACAGGCGGGACAATCATCATAAAATTCCTGGCTGCCGGCACTGGTATCCAGCGTAATGCGGATATTGTGGCCGCAATGCGGACAAATCACACTCTGCTCGCTGTAATTCTTCATTCTAAACTCCTTAACATGTACCTAACACCAAATGGCACACAGACACTACGTCCAACTTCCTTACTGGAGAGTGGTATTTTCCCTGTGCATTCGGGTCCGGCTCTGCGCTGAACCCGGAGGATGAGATAAAGCGCCTCGTCCTGAAATGACACGGAGAATCGATTTGTAAACCGTTATGTTAATCCTAGCGAGCCGGATTAGTTTTTGCCGTGAATTAACCGCAAACTTTGAGTTGCTGAGAAGTTTTGCGGATTGGAAAGCGGGTGCCTGGCAACTTCGGAAATCTGCGGTGGACAAGCGTCTGAAGGTGTGAAGTGAACTCTATTTTTTTTGAGTCAAAACAGCCTCAATGCGGCTGGAAAAAGCAGAGGAACTGAGAATTCAATGGATTAGCATCTCTGCTGGTAAAAACAGAAATGCTAATCATCACTGAAGCTGATTAAAGACCGGTGATTAATTCTTTATTTACTTCGAGCAGCGAGTTAAGTTTTCGGTCGGCAATGGACCAGCGCAGGTCCTCGCGATGCTGAGCTTCCGGAACAGCAATGCTTTTCATCCGTGCCGCTTTCACCGCCAGCAGGCCATTCAGCGAATCTTCAAATGCGACGCACAGATGGGGCTCAACACCCAGTGCATCAGCTGCATTCAGATACACTTCCGGGTGAGGTTTACCAAAACGCAGGTGCTCGGCAGAGAACAGTGCACTGAAAGCTTCGGTGAGCGACAGCGCATCCAGCGTGGCGTGGATCAGACTCATTGGTGAAGATGAAGCCAGGGCAATTTTCAGGCCCAGCTCCTGGCAGGTTTGGATGGCTTCCAGAACACCGGGTAACATGGGTTTGTGCTCCTGAACCAGTGCTTCGACGCGTTTGGTGATCAGGTCGTTGACTTCCTGGCAGTTTGGTCCCTGCCACGGCTGACGCTCAAACCAGAGGTCAACAATGTGGTCGATGCGGAGTCCCATGGTTTCCAGCGTATCCTGCTGAGAAATTTTGACTCCCAAAGAAGAAAATACCTCGACCTGAGCACGTTGCCAGAAAGGTTCAGAATCGACCAGAAGGCCGTCCATATCAAAGATTGCGGCTTTTAACATTTGAATCCTGTCTTGGGCTGAAGTGAAACTTAAGGAGTGTGAACCTTATCACTTCAGCCCTGAAGACGGTAGTCAAATTGCAGTGAGCGGCGGGAGATTACCTGCTGTTCAGGTCCAGTTTACGGATACAGTGTTCGGCCTGATCTAAGTATTCACCACCGAAGAGGTTGCAGTGGTTCAGCAGATGGTAGAGGTTGTATAAATCCCGTCTCTGGCTGTAGCCTTCATCCAGCGGAAAGACCGACTGATAGCCATTGTAAAAGCTTTCAGGAAAGCCACCGAAAAGCTCTGTCATGGCAATGTCGCATTCCCGGTCTCCCCAGTAACTGGCCGGATCGAAAATGACCGGGCCGTCGACACTCAGGGCAGTATTGCCATGCCATAAATCGCCGTGCAGCAGGGAAGGTTTGGGCTGGCGGGCAGACAGGATTTCAATCACATTTCCGGTGATGACATCAATATTGCCGAACTCCATGCCTTTTTCTTCACAGAGCTGAAGCTGCCAGGCAATGCGCTGTTCGGCAAAGAAACGGCACCATTTTCGCCGCCATTGGTTGGGCTGAGGGGTCAGACCAATAAAATTGTCCATATCGAAGCCATATTCAGGCTGTTCCCCCCATTGATGCAAATGCGCCAGTTGCTGCCCCAGAGTATGTGCAGCTTCGGTATCCATACTTTTCATGGGCATGAAATCCAGCACCAGAAAAGCCTTGTCCCGGCTGACCCCCATATACCGGCTGACGGGGACGGTGACAAAACCGGTTTCATTTAACAGGCGGAGACTTTCTGCTTCGGCCTCAAAGACGGGCAGGTGTTCTTTGTCATTGAGTTTGATGAAGTACCTCTGGTCCCCGTCGCTGATGCAGTAGCAGTCGTTCACATCCCCGCCGGGGAGGGTATCCCGCTCTCGGATTGTAAAGGGGTGTTCGAGTACGTCTGAAAGCTGATCGGAAATCGCTTGCCACATAGCATCCTCCGGGTACAAACCAGTTTGGGTACAAATCAAATAACGGAACAACACAGTCCAATCGGACTGAATTTAAAAGACAGTGACGCCAAATCTGTAGGGGCACAGGTTAGCCTGCCGCGTATTCGCTGACAGTTACCGGCTATTATGGCCTGATGCGATTCATTCTCTTTGATTTATATCAGTTGCCCCGGCTCTACCTCATCACAGCTTAGACTATTTCTTGTGTTTCTACTGATTAAAGAGCAAAAACAGGCAATTGGCTTTGCAAAAATAGGAATGACCTGGATTCTCTCACGTGGCGGGTTATCTTTGTGGGAATGGTGTAATGATGGTTACGCGCAGGACAAGAAAAATGAAGCCAGATGAATGAGCAAGGCAGTGTATGGTTATAGTTTCTGGCAAAAAGAAAGCCGGGATAATCCCGGCTTCGTTTTTAACCTTTGTCTGACTTATACACTCGGCAGGAGTGCTTCAGGCATCAGATTGTTATAGCTGGCTTCAAGCAGCAGCGTATTGGCTTTCTCGATATCAGGCGCGAAGTAGCGGTCTTTATCATAGAAGCTGACGCGCTCACGCAGACGATCTTTGGCTTCTTCGATTCGTCCGGAGCTCTTTCTCGGTGAACGGAAATCCAGCCCTTGCGCAGCAGCCAGCAGTTCAACCGCCAGAATACCGCGAGTGTTTTCAGCCATGTCCGCCAGACGGCGACCGGCAAAAGTAGCCATTGAGACGTGGTCTTCCTGGTTCGCCGAGGTTGGCAGGCTGTCAACCGAAGCCGGGTGGGCGAGGGTTTTGTTCTCGCTTGCCAGAGCTGCAGACGTCACCTGAGCAATCATGAACCCTGAGTTCACGCCGCCATTGTCCACCAGGAACGGTGGCAGTTTGCTCAGTGCACTGTCAATCAACAGCGCCATGCGTCGCTCAGACAGGCTGCCGATTTCAGCAATTGCCAGCGCCAGGTTATCAGCTGCCATGGCGACTGGTTCTGCATGGAAGTTACCGCCGGAGATAATGTCATCATCTTCCGCAAAGACCAGCGGGTTGTCAGAAACCGCGTTGGACTCAACCAGAAGCACTTCAGCGGCCTGACGGATTTGCTGCAGGCAGGCACCCATCACCTGTGGCTGACAGCGCAGGGAATACGGATCCTGCACTTTTTCACAGTCGACGTGCGAGTCACCGATTTCACTGCGGTGATCCAGCATATGACGGTAGGCTGCGGCGGCATCCATCTGACTGCGATGACCACGAACGCTGTGAATACGCGGGTCAAACGGACGACGGCTGCCCAGTGCTGCATCGACAGACATTGCGCCGCATACGGTCGCTGCAGAGAACAGATCCTCTGCGGCAAACAGACCTTCCAGTGCAAAGGCAGTCGAGGCTTGCGTACCGTTCAGCAGGGCCAGACCTTCTTTCGGTGCCAGGACAATCGGCTCCAGACCCGCAGCTTTGAGTGCCTGAGCACCTGAAATGATCTCACCATGGTGACGTGCCTGACCTTCGCCAAGCAGGACAGTACTCATGTGTGCCAGTGGCGCCAGGTCACCGGATGCACCGACAGAGCCTTTTTTCGGAATGCAAGGATACACTTCAGCGTTGACCAGAGTGATCAGGGCATTGACGACTTCAGGGCGGATACCGGAGAAGCCACGGGACAGACTGTTGATTTTCAGTACCATCATCAGACGGACAGTCGCGTCATCCATGAATTCGCCAATACCGGCTGCATGTGACAGGACGATACTGCGTTGCAGGGTTTCCAGATCTTCCACTGCGATCCGCGTGTTGGCCAGCAGACCAAACCCGGTGTTGATACCGTAAACCACGCGGTCTTCACGAATGATCTTTTCAACCGCTTCAGTGCTGGCTTTCATGCCTGCCAGTGCTGAATCATGCAGAGACAATTTCACCGGGTTGCGGCTCACTTCACGCAGCTGCTTCAGATTCAGTTTTCCCGGGATGATTTCTAATTGATACATAGTCATTGTTCCTGCTCGAAATTATTTGTCAGTGATCATTGGCAGATCCAGGCCCTGCTCTTTGGCACAGTTGATCGCAATGTCGTAGCCAGCGTCTGCGTGACGCATCACACCTGTACCCGGGTCGTTGCGCAGAACGCGGCGGATACGCTCTTCAGCTTCGTCGGTACCGTCACAGACGATCACCATACCTGAATGCTGGGAGAAGCCCATACCCACACCACCACCATGGTGCAGAGATACCCAAGTTGCACCGGAAGCGGTGTTCAGCAGGGCATTCAGCAGCGGCCAGTCGGATACGGTGTCTGAACCGTCCATCATGCCTTCAGTTTCGCGGTTCGGGCTGGAAACAGAACCTGAATCCAGGTGGTCACGGCCAATTACGATCGGGGCTTTCAGCTCGCCGTTACGGACCATTTCGTTGAATGCCAGACCCAGACGGGCACGGTCTTTCAGGCCGACCCAGCAGATACGCGCCGGCAGTCCCTGGAACTGGATACGCTCGCGCGCCATGTCCAGCCAGTTGTGCAGGTGTGGGTTATCCGGGATCAGCTCTTTGACTTTCTGATCGGTTTTGTAGATGTCTTCCGGGTCGCCGGACAGGGCAGCCCAACGGAACGGACCAACACCTTCACAGAACAGCGGACGGATGTAAGCCGGTACAAATCCAGGGAAATCAAATGCGTTTTCAACGCCTTCTTCCAGCGCCATCTGACGGATGTTGTTACCGTAGTCGACGGTTGCAGAACCTGCTTTTTGTAAGTCCAGCATCGCCTGAACCTGAACCGCCATGGATTGTTTGGCTGCTTTCACAACGGCAGCTTCGTCTTTCTGACGCATTTCTGCCGCGTGTGCCATGGTCCAGCCTTGAGGCAGGTAACCATTCAGCGGATCGTGGGCAGAGGTTTGGTCTGTCGTACAGTCTGGCACGATACCGCGTTTCACCAGCTCAGGGAAAACGTCAGCGGCATTGCCCAGCAGGCCGACAGACACAGGCTTACCGGTTTGTTTTGCTTCTTCAATAATTGCCAGTGCTTCATCCAGCGTCGTTGCTTTACAGTCGACATAGCCGGTACGCAGGCGGTAATCGATACGGGATTCGTCACACTCGACGGCAACCATAGAGAAACCTGCCATGGTTGCTGCCAGCGGCTGAGCGCCACCCATACCGCCCAGACCACCGGTCAGGATCCAGCGACCGGAAGCATCGCCGTTAAAGTGCTGGCGTGCCATCGCAACGAAAGTTTCGTAAGTGCCCTGCACGATGCCCTGAGAGCCGATGTAGATCCAGCTGCCCGCAGTCATCTGGCCGTACATCATCAGGCCTTTTTTATCCAGCTCGTTGAAGTGCTCCCAGTTTGCCCAGTGTGGCACAATGTTCGAGTTTGCGATCAGGACTCGTGGTGCGTTGCTGTGTGTTTTGAATACACCCACAGGTTTACCGGACTGAACCAGCAGCGTTTCGTCGTCTTCCAGACGCTTCAGAACTTCAACAATTTTGTCATAACATTCCCAGTTACGGGCTGCACGGCCAATACCACCGTAAACCACCAGTGAATGCGGGTGTTCAGCGACATCCGGATGCAGGTTGTTCATCAGCATGCGCAGCGGAGCTTCTGTCAGCCATGACTTGGCATTCAGCGTCGTGCCGGTTGGCGCCTTGATGGTACGGGTGGTATCCAGTCGTGAATTATGTTGTGTCATTTTGCTCTCCTTGCCGCTCTTCGATTAACGAATCGCGCGGGCGATAGTCCAGGCCAGCCGTGCAGCTAACCGTGCAGTTTGATTATCAATATCAAATCGAGGGTTGTACTCAGCCAGATCCGCGACCAGGATCTTCGATTCACCTTTCGGGGTTCTGGCTTTTAAAATCGGTTCGAGCAGCATTTCTACGATGTCGAACGGCACGCCGCGGGCGGCCGGGGCGCTGACGCCCGGTGCCACTGAGGCCGGGAACACATCCAGATCAATGGTCAGATAGAGGTAGTCACACTGATCAATGAAACGCTGCAGTTCGACCAGTGTCTGTTCAATCTTCTGATAGTTCAGTTCATGGTCATCTTTGTAAAACACGCCCAGCCGGTCTGCTTTTTCATAGAGCGCTTCTGTATTGCTGGTCCGTGCCAGGCCCAGACAAGCGTATTTGAACGGCCAGTTATGCACTTCACAAAAGCGGGCCGCCTGATGAAAAGGTGTGCCAGAGCTGCCTTTTTGGGACTGCTGACCACCCGGCGGGTTGCGCAGGTCAAAGTGGGCATCGAAGTTAATGATGCCAATGCGTGGTGCTTCGTCGTTACCTTCTGTCGCAACATGCTGTTTTTGCAGCAGGTAGTTACCGATGCCCTGAAACGATCCCCAGGCCACTTCATGGCCGCCGCCAAACACAATCACTTTGTGCTTCTGACGCAGGGCCCGGCTGACATCTTCAGACAGGCGATGTTGCGCCAGTTCCAGGTTACTGTCATCGCAACTGATGTTGCCGCCGTCATACACCGGCCCTTCGTGATGCCAGGCCAGATTGGCCAGTGCACGGCGAATGGCAACCGGGGCATCATAGGCGCCGGTACGGCCCTTGTTGCGGGATACCCCTTCGTCGCAGGCAAAGCCCAGCAGCATGATGCCGCTGTCATTTGCGTTGTCGGCAGGCTGGACTTTTTCGTGCCAGCGCAGACCTTTGTTGCCGTCTTCAGGATCACTGCGGCCTTGCCAGACACTCATATCAATCGGCATACAGCCTCCTGTTACTGATTTTCAGGTTGATAAAAGAATTCGCCGTCAACGACACGGGCAATCAAATCCGGTACGCCCATGCGATAAGACAGTTCTGCAGGAGAACCGACGCGCCATAGTGCCAGATCAGCAGCCATGCCTTCGCGGATTTGCCCGCATGTTTCACTCCGTCCCAGTGCCTGTGCCGCATTGGCGGTTACGCCCCGCAGACATTCTTCAGGGGTCAGACGGAAGAAGGTACAGGCCATGTTCATCATGGTTCTCAGGGAAGCAATCGGAGAGGTCCCCGGATTGAAATCGGTGGAAATTGCCATCGGCACACCTTTTTCCCTTAACAACGCGACAGGCGGCTGCTGGGTTTCACGCAGGAAATAGAAGGCACCCGGCAGAAGCGTCGCGACCGTGTTGTGTTTCGCCAGTGCTTCCACACCCGCTTCATCCAGATATTCAATATGGTCGACTGACTTGGCGCCCATTTCAGCGGCTAATGCACTCCCGCCCAGATTCGACAGCTGCTCGGTGTGGCCTTTGATCATCAGGCCGTGTTTGATTGCAGCATTGAAAACACGTTCGCATTGCGCAGGGGAGAACCCGATGCCTTCGCAGAACACATCGACTGCATCAGCCAGATTCTCCTGCGCTGCAGCGGGAATGATTTCATCGCACACTAAGTCAATGTAAGCATCACTGCGGCCTGCGAATTCTGGTGGCAGTGCATGGGCCGCCAGCAGGGTGGTGGAGACTTTGATATCTGCCTGTTCACCGATACGACGGGCAACACGCAGCATCTTCAGTTCATATTCTGTGGTCAGGCCATAGCCGGATTTGATTTCCACTGTAGTGACGCCGTCACGTTTCAGGCCAGCCAGACGTTCCATGGCTGTTTCGAACAACTCGTCTTCGGTTGCTTCCCGGGTGGCCCGTACGGTAGACAAAATACCGCCGCCAGCTTTGGCAATGTCTTCATAAGGCACGCCGTTCAGACGCTGTTCGAATTCATTGGCACGATTGCCTGCAAAGACAAGATGCGTGTGGCAGTCGATGAATCCCGGTGTGACCAGTGCTTGCCGGCAATCGATAATCTCAGCCTGACGCTCTGCATGGTTGAGCTGGTCCGCCTGATACGATCCCGCATAGCTGATCTTGCCCTGACGAATGATCACCATCGCGTTATCAATGACCTGATAACCGTGTTCCGGTGCCATCGTGACAAGTTTGAGATTGGTCAGAATGCGTTCCATTGAGCTGCATCTCTTGGGGTTGTTTATGTATATACAAATTAAAGTCTGAAATGCGATAAAACTCAAGACGTCATGTAATAAAAATGTGATCAATATTGAATGATTCTATTAACAGCTGTTGAGAATGCAGTGTTTGTTGTCAGTGAAAGAAGACATGCGTGAGGTATACAAAAAAGCCTGAAAATGACATTCAGGCTTTGTAATCAGTCAGATAGCAGAGATAGGAGACTTTGTATGCTGTGTTCCGGGCTGAAGTGGCAGGTTATCCCACCCGGGTTCTGGAACTGAGTTTGTATTTGTCGCCCGGATGGTAGAGCAGGGCAGTGCTGATCAGATTTGTACTGCTCCAGGTACGGCGATTCAGGAGCAGACAAGGAGATGCTTCAGTCATTTCAAGCAGCTCACTGATGTGGGGCGGCGGCAAGATGGCCTCAACCGTATGCTCGATGTCACTGAGCGGGCATGTTTGCATCAGGTATTCATTCGGCGTTTGTGTCGTAAAATCCTGCTGGATGTAGTCCGGTGCAAAATACGGATTGACCCAGCGTTCTTCGAGCTGAATCGGGACGCTGTTTTCGTAATGGACAATTTGGGTAAAGTAGACTGTGGTGTCATGACGCACCCCCAGACGCAATGCGATATCATCGCGGGCTTTCACTTGCTTTTGGGTGATCACTTTACTGGAGTACTGGTGCCCCCGGCTGGTAACTTCTGTTGCAATATTGCGGATTTCCATCAGGGGAGATTCGGCTTTTTTATTACAGACAAAAGTGCCTAACCGTGGCGTGCGTTCCAGAAAACCTTCATTGACCAGTTCTTTGATCGCTTTATTCGCCGTCATCCGGCTGACTTCAAATTGTTCAGACAGCTCAATTTCGGTTGGAATTTTATGACCAGGGGGCCACTCGCGGCTCTGAATCTTCTGATCGAGGTAGTCTTTAATTTGCTGATAACGCGGTGCGTTTGCCATGGTGTTGTCTCTGAGTCATACGCGACTTTAAATTGCCTATACAAATGAAAGCAACTTTTGCCTTTTTTTGCAAGTGACTCACATCCCAAAGGCTTTTCTTCCTTTAGTTTTATGAGTCATTCCATTACAATTCGCCTTCTGTCTGGGGTCAGCAATTTTGATTTGTACCAAAATTCGTACCGAAACAGACGCTTTCTCATCACCGTACTGCATCTTGGCAGGCGGTCAAACAAAAAATTGCATGTGCTACTTGGTATGTGGCACCACTGAACAAAGGATTAATGAATGCCTGTAATTACTCTTCCTGACGGCAGTCAACGCCAGTTTGATAACCCGGTTTCTACAATGGATGTCGCAGCATCAATCGGCCCTGGTCTGGCGAAAGCCTGTATCGCTGGTCGTGTTGATGGCGTACGCGTTGATGCGTGCGATCTGATTGAAAACGACGCGAACCTGGAAATCATCACTGCGAAAGACGATGACGGTCTGGAAATCGTTCGCCACTCTTGTGCACACTTGCTGGGTCATGCGATCAAGCAGCTTTATCCTGATGTGAAAATGGCGATCGGTCCTACTATTGATTCCGGTTTCTATTATGACGTTGATCTCGAGCAACCGCTGACCACCGAAGATCTGGAAAAGATCGAAAAACGTATGGTGGAGCTGGCGAAAACCAAATATCCGGTGATCAAGAAGAAAGTCAGCTGGCAGGAAGCGCGTGATACATTTGAATCACGTGGCGAACCGTACAAGATGGAAATTCTGGACGAGAATGTTTCTCGCGAAGATCGTCCGGGTTTATACCATCACGAAGAATATATCGACATGTGTCGTGGCCCGCACGTTCCACACATGGGTTTCTGTCAGCACTTTAAACTGCTGAACGTTGCCGGTGCGTACTGGCGTGGTAACAGCGACAACAAAATGCTGCAGCGTATCTACGGTACAGCATTCCATGACAAGAAAGCGCTGAAAGCACACCTGACTCGTCTGGAAGAAGCAGCCAAGCGTGACCACCGTAAACTGGGTAAGCAACTTGATCTGTACCACATGCAGCAGGAAGCACCGGGCATGGTGTTCTGGCATCACAACGGCTGGACTGTTTTCCGTGAGCTGGAAGTGTTCGTTCGCAGCAAACTGACTGAGTACGATTACCAGGAAGTGAAAGGCCCGCTGATGATGGACCGCGTGCTGTGGGAACGTTCTGGTCACTGGGACAAGTACGCTGAAAACATGTTCACCACTGAATCTGAGAAGCGTGAATATGCCATCAAGCCAATGAACTGTCCGGGCCATGTTCAGATCTTCAATCAGGGTCTGAAATCTTACCGTGATCTGCCGCTGCGTATGGCGGAGTTCGGCAGCTGTCACCGTAACGAACCATCAGGTGCACTGCACGGTCTGATGCGTGTTCGTGGCTTTACTCAGGATGATGCTCACGTGTTCTGTACTGAAGATCAGGTGCAGGAAGAAGTCACGGCTTGTATCAAGATGGTTTACGACATGTATGAGACCTTTGGTTTCAATAACATCGTGGTGAAACTGTCTACGCGTCCTGAAAAGCGTGTCGGCTCTGACGAAATGTGGGATCGCGCGGAATCAGACCTGAAAGTTGCACTGGAATCCATGAATATTCCATATGACATTCAGGAAGGCGAAGGTGCGTTCTACGGACCTAAGATTGAGTTCACTCTGCATGACTGTCTGGATCGTGCTTGGCAGTGCGGTACTGTTCAGCTAGACTTTGCTCTGCCTGAGCGTTTGGGTGCTACTTATGTGGGTGAAGATAACGAGCGTCACACGCCTGTGATGATTCACCGTGCAATTCTTGGCTCCCTGGAACGTTTCATCGGTATTCTGATTGAAGAGTATGCAGGTTATTTCCCGACCTGGCTGGCGCCACAACAAGCAGTTGTCATGAATATCACTGACAGTCAGTCAGAATATGTTCGCGAAGTTGTAGAAAAACTGCAAAAAAGTGGAATCCGAGTCAATGCGGACTTGAGAAATGAGAAAATTGGCTTTAAAATCCGCGAACATACTTTGAAGCGAGTTCCGTACATGCTGGTTTGCGGCGACAAAGAAGTCGAAGCAGGCGAGATTGCAGTTCGGACTCGCAAGGGTAACGATTTGGGTAAATTTAAGATTGACGATTTTGTTGCTTACATGCAGCAAGAGATTAGCAGTCGTAAGCTCAATGTTTTGGAGGAATAAGGTATTAAAGGCGGAAGAAGAACTCAAGCACCAGTTAAGCAAAATCCACACCGTGTCAATGGCGAAATCCGTGGCGTACGCGAAGTTCGTTTAACTGGAATCGATGGCGAATCTATCGGTGTTGTTTCTATTGAAGAAGCAATGGAAACAGCGAATGAAGCTGGTGTCGATCTCGTTGAAATCAGCCCTAATGCCGAGCCACCTGTCTGTCGTGTGATGGACTACGGCAAGTACCTGTTCGAAAAGAGCAAGGCTGCTAAAGAGCAAAAGAAAAAGCAAAAACAAATCCAAGTGAAGGAAGTTAAATTCCGTCCTGGTACAGATGAAGGCGATTATCAGGTAAAACTGCGCAACCTGACTCGCTTTTTAGAAGAGGGCAACAAGGGTAAAGTCACACTGCGTTTCCGCGGTCGTGAAATGGCCCACCAAGGTCTGGGTATCGATCTGCTCAACCGCATTAAGGATGAACTGGCCGACATCGCTGTCGTCGAGAGCTTCCCTAATAAAGTTGAAGGTCGTCAGATGACCATGATGCTTGCCCCTAAGAAGAAGTAATTTAGGCCTTCAAGTAGCACAAAGCGCTGCTTTGAGCAGCGCTTTTTGTTCGCCTGATTACTGTGTTATTAACTATCAACAATGCGGAGTCTCATCATGCCTAAGATGAAATCCAACAAAGGTGCTGCTAAGCGTTTTAAGAAAACTGCTGGTGGTTTTAAGTACAAGCGTGCGACTAAGCGTCACATCCTGACCAAACGTACGACTAAGAACAAGCGTCAGCTGCGTCCAAACTGCATTCTTCCAGCATGTGAAGTAGCAGCAGTAGCACGTATGCTGCCATTCGCTTAATCGTTTTTAGTTCTCGTTTAATTTAAGTTAGGAGTTTCCTATGCCTCGCGTAAAACGTGGTGTACAAGCACGTGCACGTCACAAAAAAGTTCTTAAACAAGCTAAAGGTTACTACGGTGCACGTTCACGTGTATACCGCGTAGCTTTCCAAGCAGTTACTAAAGCCGGTCAATACGCTTACCGTGACCGTCGCAACAAGAAACGTACTTTCCGTCAACTGTGGATTGCACGTATCAATGCTGCGGCACGTCAAAACGACATGACTTACAGCGCATTCATCAACGGTCTGAAGAAAGCATCTATCGAAATCGATCGTAAGATCCTGGCTGATATCGCTGTTTTCGACAAAGCGACTTTCACCGTTCTGGTTGAAAAAGCGAAAGCTGCACTGTAATTACAGTTCAGTTTGATGGGAAAGGAGAGCTTCGGCTCTCCTTTTTTCTTTTTGTATTGATTCGATTATTTCTCTTCACAACCCTTTAGTTTTTCCCAGGGGCTGTCAGGTGTCGCGCCCGGTATTTCCTGAACGGTCCACCATTTTGCCTGCCAGTAACTGCCCTGATATTTCACCAGATCACCGGCTCGGTATGTCCGATGAGCAGACCATGCCTCTTGAACGCAACTCAGATAAGGCGTTGGGGCTTGCATCCATTTGACTAACTGACGATGGGAGATAAAGCGAACTTCCTGTTTGGTCAGCGCATACCGGATAAATGATCTGAGCACTTCCTGGCGTTCAGAGACCGTGGTGTCAGGCATACCGATGTGTTCGCCGCCGTTGACTGTGCCGTAGAAAGCTGAGTGTAAGCCCAGCACTAACGGGGCACGATTTCCTTGTAAATGGAGGTCGAGGTTGTATCTGTACAGCGCGAGTACATCGGCAGCATTCAGGCCATATCCACCCCAATCGGTTGTGGTGTATAGGTTCCAGTCAAAATTATCAGCTTTTCTGGTCTGCGGATCATAATAGGAAACCCGGCTGGTTATTTTGTCATTGAGTGAATAGGGCAGTCCGTACGCAGCGGCTTCTTCATCGTTTGGCACAATCAGCGTTTGCATTGGTACTTCCCACAGCCCAGTGACATTTTTCATCACAGGCTTCCAACCACCTTGCTGAGCAATGAATTGTGACGGACTGCCGTTATCCAGTGTGTGGGGCCAGTAATTGTTGGTGCCGTCTTCTTCGGCAGTAATGCCTGCCGGAAAACTCACATCATATTGAATCCCATTGGCTGTCAGCGCATCTAATGTATTGTCGTTATACGTCAGAAATGGGGCCCGGAATCCTGCAATAGCGGGTGCGCCGATACCCCCTTGTTCAACATTCTGCGTCAGAAACTGATTGCAACGGGCGACTTCCTGCTGCCATTGCGCCGCAGTCATCCAGGGTTCCAGCGGGTTATAGTTCACTTTGTCATCGGGGTGTGTTTCTGTGTGATTGGCAATCTCGTGGCCAGCTCGGTTGAGCTGTCGCCAGAGTGACACAATTCCTGGCAGAGTTCTTGCCGGCTGGCAATGCATGAAAAAGGTGGAAGTTAAAGGTGAACCGGCAAATGCATCCAGCCCCCGGGGGTTGGTATGGCTGTTCAGGGTTGCTTCGACCCATCGCAGACCATCGGCTTCTGTATTGTCGTCAAAACCCAGTGCGATAAACATAGGTGTTTTTACCGTTTCTATCGGACTGTTTTGCTGAGCGGGGTATAAACCTGCATAAACCAGGTCAGATGAAGCCAATATAAGACCAGATAAGATTGTGGCTGTGTGTTTTTTCATCAGTGGTTCCTTTTTCGCGAGTAAAAAACAGAATGAAAAAAACATCATCCCAGAAAGAAATGACAACCTTGATGCTAAGGAATGATGAAAAAGTAATTCTTTGAAAGTTCCGGCATTAATTCTGATAAATGAAGAGCGTTGCAAAGGGAAGAGTGACTGATCCGGTATCAGTGATGGCTTGTTCTGCTCGAGATGTAATCAATCCGCACTTCTTACTTACAAATGATAATTATTTTCATTTAAAGGGCGGCGTCCTTGCGATAGAATCCCCGCACCTTTCGTTCTATGCAGTTTATTACCTATTAAGCATGTTGTTATTTAAAGTAAGATTATGTTCTGTCGCTGTTTTTCTGGCGGTTTCATCTCCTTTATCTATTGCTGCACCATCAACGTATGACGAAGCCGGGATGGAGACGATTGATGTCATTGGTACGCGTATGGCCAGGCCGGTTGTGCTGACAAAGCCAGGTGAAGTCACCATGACCCTGAGTGAAATTGAAGAGCTTCAGCCCACAAATCTGGCTGAATTGGCGGATGCAATACCGGGCGTGAATCTGGATGGCGGCGCACGCTCCAGCGGCGAGCGAATCAGCATTTGGGGCTTCTCTGATCCGGATGATATCAATGTCATGGTTGACGGCGCGCCCATTGGTTTTCAGCAATATCGTTACGGCAGTTTCTTCTTTGATCCAGCCTTGATCAGCGAAGTTTATCTGACCAAAGGTGCCCATGAAGTGCGTACCGGTAATGGTGGCTTTGGCGGCACCATGCAGCTGACGACCAAAGACGCGTCCGATTTCTTGCGTGGAAACGATACTTTTGGTGTTCGTCTGCAAGGCGGTTACAACACAAACGATGAGTTGGAACGTTACAGTGCGACTGCGTACGGCATGCTCGGTGAAGACTGGCAATTTTTGGTCAATGGTGTTTTTCGCGAGTCAAACGACGTCACGCTCGGGAATGGGGAGACACTGGATTATTCAGCTTATGAGCAGCACAACTTGCTGGCGAAGCTGAGTTATGAAAACCTGGAGCACCGGCTGATGCTCAGCCACAGCCGTTACAAAGATACAGGCCAGAAACCCTGGGCAACCCGACGGGGGGGCATGCCGGAAATTACCGATCGTTTGATTGAGAAATACGGCTCTTATGATGCAGCCTTATATGCATACACAGTCAATAATACCTTCACGGATGAGACAACCACCTTTAATTATCAGTATTCTCCGATCAGTCCTTGGGTTGATGTCGAGCTTGTCCTTGCCCACTCGAAAAATGAGCGCCATTGGGTACGGCCGGATATCGCATGGGACAAGATGTACGTCAGCGTAGGTAACTATGGTCATGAATCCTGGCTGAGTTATCGACGTGACTACGCCAGCCTGACGAATACCGCCACATTGGGTAAGCATGTGGTCGAAACCGGTCTCCAGTATAAATCGATTGATCGAAACTCTCATGTCTTCAATAAAAGTGCCGCGAAGAACGAGAAAAAGAATTTCGGCTATTACACACCGTATTTTGAACCTTCCGGGACGCAGGATACTTATTCCTTCTATATCAAGGATGACTATCACCTGACCGATCAATGGCTGATCACACCTTCACTTCGTTACGATTACATCGTGAGTGAAGGGAAAGAGAATCTGGCGAGTGATTACAATGATCCCGATGCCGGGCATGATTACAGCAAAGTCTCACATCGTGGCTGGAGCCCTCGACTGGCGTTGAATTATCAGTGGCTGCCGACCACAGCGTTTAATTTTGCTTACGCTTACAGCCTCAAGGCACCCAGTATTGATGATATTTATTCGGTCCAGTATGCCCGTGCGAGTAAAGCAATCAGCAGCAGCCGGGATCTGGAATTGGAGCGAATTCATGCGTACAAGCTTGGCGTGCTGCATCAGGAGAGAGGTTTTGTGGCGGCAGGGGATCATCTGGCTGCTGAACTGACATTGCACTGGAATCAGGCTGAAAACGATGTTGCACAGCGCCGTGGTGAGAAGTCGACTGAACAGTTGCAGGGCTGGCGCACGAATCTGGATGGTTACCATATTTATGGTGCGGATTTCCGGGCTTTTTATCGCCTGAACGGCTGGTATACCGATCTGTCAGCCAGTGTACTGAGAGGGAAACATGAGGGTTCTCTTGCTGACAGTACCGGCACGAATGAATACCTGCCGGGTATTGCACCGCTCAATGTCAATCTGGGCCTGGGATATCAATGGTATGAAGGGCTGACAACAGGCTGGAAAGTTCGCTGGTACGACGAACAGCACCGGACGCCGCCCGCTGACGATCTGTTTTACCTCTCAGTGAAAAGTGAATCTTATACGTTGCAGGAACTGTATGCAGAATGGCTGCCCGTGCCATCAAATCAGGATTTCATCACACGTCTGACGGTGAAAAACCTGACGGATCGTTACTACGAACCTTATCTGGCGGCAGGGGTGCCGGGTGCAGGTCGTGATATCCGGTTCTCTGTTGCCTATAAATGGTAAGCACACTGCGAGATGTCCATGGCTTCCGGCCCCTCAGTTGCAGGAGGGCCGGGATGCTGACAGCGCAGACTTTGCAAAAAGGGACAGATTCCAGCTTTTTAGGCTCCAGGCTGGTAATTTTTTTAAGCAAATGCACCGCTAAGTGGCGATTGCGTTTGGATTTAGCATCAGCTTTCATTAATATGTATCGTTACGCGAATTTATCATCTCCCTTGAAGGATGCCACCTTGTGTGGATGAGGAAACGATGCAACATCTAGAAGAGATTATTGCCAACGCAACGGCAGCGATTGAGCAGGCTGAATCTGTCGCCGCTCTGGACGAAGTCCGTGTCCAATATCTGGGTAAGAAGGGTGACCTGACCCTTCAACTGCAAAGTCTGGGTAAATTGCCACCTGAAGAGCGCCGTGAAGCTGGTCAGCTGATCAACCAGGCGAAACAAGCTGTTCAGCAGGCAATTGCCGCTCGTAAAGACGCTTTGCAACGTGCCGAACTGGAAGCCAAACTGGCTGCAGAAACCATTGACGTCAGCCTGCCGGGCCGCCGCATTGAGAATGGTGGTCTGCACCCGGTTACCCGCACAATGGAGCGTATTGAAAGCTTCTTTGGCGAACTTGGCTTTACCGTTGAATCCGGCCCGGAGATCGAAGATGGTTTCCATAACTTTGATGCGCTGAACATTGCCAAAGATCACCCGGCTCGTACCGACCACGATACATTCTTCTTTAATCCGGATCTGATGCTGCGTACGCACACTTCTGGTGTACAGATTCGTACGATGGAAGCGAGTCAGCCGCCACTGCGTTTTATCGCACCGGGCCGTGTATACCGTAACGACTACGACCAGACCCATACACCAATGTTCCATCAGGTTGAAGGGATGTTGGTTGATGAAAATGTCAACTTCGCACAGCTGAAAGGCATTCTGCACGATTTTCTGAAAAACTTCTTCGAGGAAGATTTGGAAATTCGTTTCCGTCCTTCTTATTTCCCGTTTACAGAGCCTTCAGCAGAAGTCGATGTGCGTCGTAAAGGCGGCAAATGGCTGGAGATTCTGGGTTGCGGTATGGTTCACCCTAATGTACTGCGCGCTGTAAACATCGACCCGGAAAAATACTCAGGCTTTGCCTTCGGTATTGGTGTCGAGCGTCTGACCATGCTGCGTTACGGCGTGAACGACCTGCGTGCATTCTTCGAAAACGATCTTCGTTTCCTGAAACAGTTCAAGTAAGCATTAGGGGCTAGCAAATTATGAAATTCTCTGAATCTTGGCTACGCGAGTGGGTTAATCCTGCTAACAACAGCGAAGAACTAGCTCACCAGATCACGATGGCGGGCCTGGAAGTTGACGGTATTGAAGCTGTCGCAGGCACCTTTAACGGCGTGAAAGTCGGTCAGGTGGTTGAGTGTGGTCAGCATCCTGATGCCGACAAACTGCGTGTCACCAAAGTTGATGTGGGTGAAGAAGAACTGCTGGATATCGTCTGCGGTGCACCAAACTGTCGTCAGGGTCTGAAAGTTGCGGTAGCAACGGTAGGCGCTGTACTGCCGGGTGACTTCAAAATTAAGAAAGCGAAACTGCGTGGTCAGCCTTCTCACGGCATGCTGTGTTCTTTTTCTGAATTAGGTATTGATGTTGACTCCGACGGCATCATGGAACTGCCGGAAAGTGCCGTGATCGGTACTGACTTCCGCGAATTCTTGAGCCTGAACGATGTCATCATTGATGTTGATCTGACGCCAAATCGTGCAGACTGCCTGAGCATTGCTGGCCTGGCTCGTGAAGTCGGTGTCCTGAACCGTGCTGCGGTCACTGAACCAGCATTTGAAGTCGTTGCACCTGCAATTGACGACAAAATTTCCATCGAAGTGAAAGCGCCGGAAGCTTGTCCGCGCTATCAGGGCCGTATCATTCGCAATGTGAATGTGAAAGCTGAATCTCCTCTGTGGATGACGGAAAAATTGCGTCGTTGTGGTGTTCGTTCAATTGATCCAATCGTCGATATCACCAACTATGTCATGCTGGAGCTGGGTCAGCCGATGCATGCGTTTGATCTGAACCAGATCGATGGCGGTATTGTGGTCCGTATGGCAGAGCAGGGCGAGAAGCTGACGCTGCTGGACGGGACCGAAGCTGAACTGAACAGCGATACGCTGGTGATTGCTGACCAGTCGAAAGCACTGGCGATGGCCGGTATCTTTGGTGGTGAACACTCAGGTGTGAGCGCAGAAACCAAAGATGTGCTGCTGGAATGTGCGTTCTTTGCACCGGATGCAATCCGCGGCCGTGCACGTAGCTACGGTCTGCACACCGATTCTTCTCACCGCTTTGAGCGCGGTGTGGATGCGGCATTGCAAACAAAAGCCATGGAGCGTGCGACTGCGCTGATGGTTGAGATTTGCGGTGGTGACGTTGCGCCGATTGTTGAAGCTGAATCTGAGCAGTCTCTGCCTCAGCAAAGCAGCATTATCCTGCGTCGCAGTAAACTGGACAGCCTGCTGGGCCATTTTGTTTCCGATGAAGACGTGGTTGAAATCCTGAGCCGTCTGGGCTGTATCGTTGAACCAACAGATACTGGCTGGCGTGCGGTTGCGCCATCATGGCGTTTCGATCTGGCGATTGAAGAAGATCTGGTTGAAGAAGTTGGCCGTATTTATGGTTACAACAATATTCCGGTTCAGTCTCCGGTGGCTGCGCTGAGCATGAATCTGCATCAGGAAGCAAATTTGCCGCTGAAACGCGTACGTGATCTGCTGGTTGATCGTGGTTATCAGGAAGCGATTACGTACAGCTTTGTTGAGCCAGAGCAGCAGAAATTGATCGTTCCTGAAATCGACGCCATTATTCTGCCGCATCCTATCTCTGCTGAAATGTCAGCGATGCGCCTGAGCCTGTGGCCTGGTCTGCTGAATACTGTTGCGTTCAACCAGAATCGTCAGCAGCCGCGTGTTCGTCTGTTCGAATCAGGTATGCGTTTTATTCCGGATGAGAATGCAGAAAATGGCATTCGTCAGGAAACGATGCTGGCAGGTGTGATTGCCGGTGCACGCAGTGAAGAGCACTGGGACATCGCGACAAACACGGTTGATTTCTTCGACCTGAAAGGTGATCTGGAAGCGATTCTGGAACTGACAGCGAACGCTGACTTTACGTTTAAAGCAGCCAAACACCCGGCTCTGCATCCGGGTCAGTCTGCAGCGATTATTGTCGATGGCCAGGAAGTCGGCTTTATCGGTACGGTGCACCCTGAGCTGGAGCGTAAGTTCGATCTGAATGGTCGTACAATCGTATTTGAAATTGAGTGGACTGCAATTGCAAGCCGTGCAATCCCTCAGGCTCAGCCTGTTTCCAAGTTCCCGGCAAACCGTCGTGACATTGCTGTTGTGGTTGCAGAAGATGTAGCTGCTGGTGAGGTTCTGGCAGCTTGTCAGGCACATGGTGGTGAGTTGCTGACTGATGTTAACCTGTTCGACGTTTACCGTGGTAAAGGTGTTGAAGAAGGTAAGAAGAGTCTGGCGATAGCCCTTTACCTGCAATCCGCTGAGCGTACGCTTGAAGAAGCGGATATTCAGGGGGCAGTTGAAGCGATTGTTGCCGTACTGGGCGAACAATTTGGTGCGAGTCTGCGTGATTAACCCTCTGTAATCACTTGAGATTTGATGAAAAAGCAGCCGCAGAGGCTGCTTTTTTTTGATTTTTTTGCAGACAGAGCTAAGATTCTGATAAATAGTAAGAATTCCTTATAGCTTTCATTTTGTCAGTCATATTGACTGATACTTTTGTTATTTTTGGTATTTATTGTTGTCGATTTGCAAGTTTAAGCACAACAAGGTGCATGTTGTCATGCTTTTCCGGTATATATATATCGAGGGTTTGACAATAAGTTTGCCTAAAAAAGTTGGCGGAAATCAGCGAGTTGGCATAAACTTGTCACTAGTTAAGGTCAGGCACTGAAGAGAAGGCTATAATGCATTTAAATGCATATCGCGGTGTTTGTCTTGTAATGACTAATTCGCAGTAAGCATGTTGATGAATATGTTTACTAATCGTTCAACACAGTCTTGAGGGAGTTATCTATGGCGCTCACAAAAGCCGATTTGGCTGAGAACCTGTTTGAGAATGTGGGATTAAGCAAACGGGACGCCAAGGATACGGTGGAAGTCTTCTTCGAAGAAATCAGAAAGGCACTTGAAAACGGCGAACAGGTGAAATTATCCGGTTTTGGTAATTTTGATCTGCGAGACAAAAATGAGCGGCCTGGACGAAACCCTAAAACCGGTGAAGATATTCCAATTTCGGCACGGCGAGTGGTGACCTTTCGCCCGGGCCAGAAGCTTAAAGCACGCGTTGAGAGTATCAAAATCGAAAAGTAAGCGGTTTAAGTTAGTAAGAACCCAAGTAAGACGATTCGCTTACTTGGGTTTTTCATTTTATGGCCTCAGTCTACCTTCGTCTCATTATTACCTGCCATCATCAAGATATTGTTGAAACTATGTAGCCAAGATGTATAGTGAAATCAGTTTATTTCACTGATTTTATGACAGCATTTGGTTTTATTGGTTATTTATTCTTTATGTCTGCATAAAACAATCTTGATTTAAGTATGCCGATTGCACGGACGAGGAGGTCATGATGGCTTTGGTCAAGGCAGTACAGGAAGGAGAGTTTCTTTCCGCAACGTTGGATTTAACACGACCTTTTGAAGCCGGAAAATGGCAATTAGACAATGGCGTCAGCTGTGAGCTGACCGCACGTGGTGTGTTAACCGTGACACCGCCTTCACTGTCAGTAGATAGTAAAGATATTATTCTGTCCTCTGGGGTTCACGGGGATGAAACAGGGCCAATTGAGCTGCTTCAGCAACTGGTGAAAAAAATTATGCAAGGGGAGCTGCTCCCTAAGCATCGACTCCTGTTGATTATCGGTCATCCTGAAGCGATTAATGCGCATACCCGTTTCATTGATGAAAATATGAACCGCCTTTTTGCAGGCATCAACGAAGAGAGTAATGTTGATCGCCGGCAGGCGAATCTACTGATGCGAGCCGTAGACGACTTTTACCAGAACTCTCCTCTGGAAAACGCCGAACGATGGCATTTAGACCTGCACAGTGCGATTCGTGAATCCGCTCATTATACGTTTGCCGTCAGCCCTTACAGTGAAAAGAAAACCCGGGGACTGGCGCTGTTCAATTTCCTGCATCACGGTGAAATTGAAGCCATGATGTTATCGGGTTCTGCATCGCCAACATTCAGCTGGTACAGTGCGCATTATTACGGTGCTCAGGCGCTGACAATGGAACTCGGGCGGGTCGCACGGCTGGGAGAGAACGATCTTCACCGGCTGGAAGCCTTTAACCAGGCGATGCTGGCACTGGTGTCAAAGGATTCACTGGCGGCTTATGCAGGTGACAAAGAAGTCTGTGTTTATCGTGTCACCCGCACACTGACCAAACAGACAACTGATTTTTCTTTTACTTTCCCGGCAAATCAGGCCAATTTTACTTACTTTGCTGAAGGCACAGTGCTGGGTCAGGACAACGGGGAAACTTATGTCGCAGCTGAAGGCGGGGAATCGGTTGTTTTTCCGAATCCCAATGTCGCCTTGGGACAGCGCGCCTGCTTGCTGGTACAAAAAGCAGACATTGAGCTGACGGATCAGGTCCGGGCGAAAGTCTGATTCACAGACTCTCAGCAATGGGTGATGATTGCCCATTGCTTTAAAACAAGTGTTGTCCGAATATAAAAGCAAGCCAATTGTTCTGGCTTGCTTTTCATTTATTAGCAGACACTGTATGTTTCTTTTCTGACTCCATCACACGAAAATAATCGAATTCATGCACTTAGAGCGTTTTTTACAGCGACGGAAATCCCAATGGAAATTCAGCGTCTGGCTGGTGGTTCTGTTGTTGATTGGCTGTAGTTTTTTGTCGCTGTCCGTCGGTGAGATTTGGGTGCTGCCCTGGTTGCCTCAGGGTGATCTGGAAAAACAGTTACTGTGGCAGATCCGATTTCCCCGTCTGGTCGCGGCAATGGCTATTGGTGCCGCGCTGGCTGCATCCGGCGCTGTATTACAGGTTCTTCTTGGCAATCCGTTAGCAGAACCCGGTGTCTTGGGCATATCCGGTGGTGCCAGTCTGGCTTTGGTCTTGATGCTGTTTTTGCTGCCCTGGGTGCCAGGACCCTGGCTGACGATGATTGTCGCGATGTCGGGTGCATTAGTTTTTACGCTGCTCTTGGTCAGTCTCGCCAGGGTCAGGCGGGTCTCAACCACGCGTCTTTTACTGATTGGGGTCGCGCTGGGTATTTTGTCCGGTGCTGTGGTGACCTGGGCATTCTATTTCAGTGATGACCTGAATCAGCGTCAGCTGCTGTACTGGCTGATGGGGAGTGTGGGTGGTGTCAGCTGGGGGCAGCTCAGTGTCCTTGCGATTTTGCTGCCAGCCCTGATCTGGCTCTGCACACGCGGTAAACAACTGGACATTCTGATGCTGGGAGAAATTCATGCACGTCAGCTGGGTCTGGATGTCTCTGCGCTTCGCTGGCGTTTGATTCTGGTCATTGCTTTGCTGGTCGGCGCTGCCGTTGCTTTGGCCGGTGTGATTGGGTTTATTGGACTGGTTGTTCCGCATCTGCTGCGCCTGGCGCTGGGGACAGAGAACCGTTATCTGCTGCCGCTTTCTGCTGGCTTTGGCGCGTTGCTGCTGGCTTTGTCCGATGTACTGGCAAGAGTGGCGTTACCGGCAGCAGAACTGCCGGTTGGGGTCGTGACAACGACGCTGGGCGCGCCTGTGTTTATCTGGATGCTGATGCGTTCGCAGGCCGAGTAATTGAAGATGACAGATAAGACAGGACAAGAAGAAATCCTTTGGGCGGACAATATCGCGTTTGATACCAGATTGTTGCCACTCAGTTTTTCGGTCCGGCGGGGCGAAATTGTCCATTTCATTGGTCCGAATGGGAGTGGCAAAAGTACAGCGATTCAATGCCTTTCCGGATTATTTCACGGTTCAGGGCAGGTCATGCTGGCGGGTGAAGCGCTTTCGTCGATGGACTTGCATGACATGGCCAGATATCGCAGCTATCTCCCTCAGCAGGATAAGCCCGGTTTTGCAGTCGGGGTGTATCAGTATCTGCAACTTGCGGTGTCTGCCATTCCTGATGCCGAGGCGGAACGTGTTCATCAGGCGATTCTGGAGATCTGTCGCCGTTTGTCGATTGAAGATAAGCTGTCACGACATATTCAGCAGCTCTCTGGCGGCGAGTGGCAACGGGTCAGGCTTGCAGCGGCCTGTCTGCAAATCTGGCCGGAACTGCATTCAGAGGGGCGTCTGCTGCTGCTCGATGAGCCAGCAACCGCATTGGATATCGGTCAGGAAGCGGCTTTGTACCGTCTTCTGGCCGAGCTGTCGGAGCAGGGGATTGCGGTTGTCATGGCCAATCACGATCTGAACCGGGCACTACGGCATGCCGACAGTGTCATCATCCTTAAGCAGGGATCCTGTGTCGGAAAAGGGACACCTGAGCAAGTAATGACCGTGGAATGTCTTGAGCAAATCTTCGAGACAACCGTTGAGCAGGTTTATCTCCATGACCGGGTCGGACTGTTTTTTGGCTGATTTCTTTCATTTGGCGGAAGATTCGCCAATTGATTCGGGCCGATGAAGAAAAGGCTTGTACTTTTTATCAGGATTTGGATAATGCGCTTCGTCTTCTGAGACAAGCTTCAATAAGGCGCGTTGGCAGAGTGGCTATGCAGCGGATTGCAAATCCGTGGACCTCGGTTCGACTCCGGGACGCGCCTCCATTCGATATCTGTTCTGAAATTCTATCTTTTCCAAAATCGGGTGGGAAAAGCCCGCGGAACGGGCTTTCCGGAATCATGCAGGTTTGGCTGTCCAGGCTGCGCACCATCCTTCTACATTCACTAATTTACCCGGGAAAACTGAGCAGGGGCGCCATTCATCACCTTCGTTGCCCTGGAGTAACATGCAATTTCCGCAATGTTTGTCTGCATGAGGTGATTTGTGCGTATAAGTCAGCGCCGAAGCCTGCGGATCATCCTCTTCCAAGTGTGGGAGCTCTTCACTGGCCAGAGCTTTTCTCTGCAAGATTTGATCACCCAGTGTGATACCAATGATTCCTGCCATGGTCAGACGCAGGAAACGCCGGCGGTCTGTTGAAGTTTTCATCATAATTATCCTTTGATTGCTTCATTACTCACATATGGCTCGCTTCTTGAGGCGAACGGAATAATTGTGGGAAAGAATCTGAAATATCGCTAAGAAATCACGATGTTAAATTTTTGTTGATAACCATGCGGTTTGTGGTAATCCTTTGCTGTGTTCTGAACACGCAATGCATCTGATGGCACGATAAGAGTTTGAGTCGACTCAAAAAGTAATGAAGTTTAACAAAATTGTTATTGAAACATTTTGTTTACATCTTCATGCTGTACGGCGCAATCTCCCAAGATATAAACAAAGGTATTTTGATGAATCTGTTGTTAGTTGATGTGGACGGTGCGCTGGTGAATGCGCAGGGAATCGACATGAGCTGTTTTCTTCAGGCAATTGAAGATGTGCTCCACATTACTTTAGATAAATCGCGTTATCAGGAAAAAGGGGTGACTGATTCAGCAATGCTGGATGAGATCTTGCGTCAGTTCCCGGTGGAAACAAGCCGGTCCATCATTCATCGTCAGGTGGAGCAAAAGTATCTGGACTATTTAGCGGACAAACTGACTTCGCTTCCGGCAGAGACTGTGCTCAGCAAAGGCGCACGGGAATTCCTCGAGCTGATGGGGACTCGTCAGGACACCCATGTTGCGATTACCAGCGGCGGCTGGGCGGCAGTCAGCCGCATGAAGCTGAAAGCGGTTGGGATTGATGTCAGTAAAATGACGTTCGCCTCATCATCTGATGCACCAAGCCGGACTGAGATTATGGCGCTCGCTGCATTCAGGGCCAAACAGGATTCCGGAATGACATTTAAAAGACGGATTGTATTTGCCGAAGGGGAGTGGAACCAGAGAGCATCTCAGGAGCTGGGGTATGATTTTGTGGCCGTTGGCAAGAAACTCAGCCACCATACCCACATTCCCAGCCTGTCTTATTATCAGGCTGCATTATCCAGACTGAACATGAGTGATCCGCTCTGAATGATATCTGACTTGTATTATTGACGGTAACACACCTCTCAGTTGCTTTGGCTCTGAGAGGCCATCACCAAAGCCGGCACAATCAGCACAATACTGGTGCGGCGGCAGTTGAACTTATCAGTATGATTCTGCACATGACTTCTTGTTTTACTTTTGGCGTACCCCGCCAGGACAAAGCGAAACGTTGCGTGATGAGAAAATTTTACCCGTGCATTGTGATTTACTGCCTGCTGTCAGCGAGTAGCTTCGTCCGGGCAGATGATACGAAGACATACTGTTATGCCACACCCGATTCAGTCAGCCCTGATCTGTCGCAGATTATGTCTGTGAATACACCGGAAACAAGTCTTCTCATTTTTCAGTCGATGCTGCCCCAGGCAAGCCGATCCCATGATAAAAGCGCATTCGTTGATTTGCTGGGCGTGATTGCGCACAACTATTTCTTAATAAAAGATCCAGAAAAAGCAAAGTTTTACCTGAGGCAGGCTGAGCTCTTTCTCTCAGATGCGTCTGATCAGGCGAAACAGAATTTGTCTGATGTTCGCCGGATGTGGCATGCACAACGCTAACTTTATTCATTGTCAGTAAATTTGATATTGTGCGAAGAAAATTTGCAATAATAAACCCCGACATAGGATTTGATGCAGGTCTAGTATAAATTGAGGCAGCATTTTAATGTCACAATTTTCGCAGCATTCGAGTCTGTGTAATACGATGTCCCGATGAATTGAAGCGGAGCTGTAACTGAGATGACAACAAGGGAATGGGTCGATGCCTGGTTCCAGGATATCTGGGCAAATGCCGATAGTAACAGTCTGACCAGATACGTCTCCGATCCTTTCATTTTTCATTTGCCGGGCGGCCGTAAGCAGCAGGTCTCCCATGAGAGTTACCTTTCCTACCTTCAGTTGTGGCGGCAAAAATTTAAATCAGTTGTGTTCTCTATATCTGATACCGTCTGTCAGCCTCCGCTAACCGTGGTGAGATATCGCTGTCAGGCTCAATACCAGGGCGGCTGGCTGAATATACCGGGCAAAAAGCAGGTCATTCAGATGACAGGTATGATTCAGTTTCGGCTGGAAGCGGGTTTCATCACTGAATGCTGGTTAGAGGACAGCAGTTTTGACCTGTATCAACAGCTGACGGGCTACCTGAAGTAGGAGTCAATGGGATCTCAGGTGATACTGAAAAACGCCTTTGAAACAAAAATATAGCCTTCCAAGACCGCATTTCTAAGCTTCGCTGTCAGACTTTTTTGTCTTTTGGTCTTTTTTTGCGACAAGTCAGCACTGTGAAAAAAATAGACTTATTTGTGATAAGTGCTTTAATTATTATAATTATAAGTACTAAAAAATGACATCATCCATATGACGGAACTATGTCAACTGACTGAAGTCTTACTCATAGCAGACTTTCAAAGAATTGATGCTTATATTTGAAACATTTCGGAAAGACTGGATTAATTTAGTTTAATGAACCTTAATTATTTTAAGTAAATACATTTTTGCCCTGATATTCATACGTATTCTTATAAATATTTTTTTATTCATCGACAAGGAGTGTCAACCACCATTCATGTACATATCAATTGATGTACATGGGAATATGACACGAGTAGTTTAAGGTGAATGTGTGATTTGGGTTAGTAGTAGTCATCATGACAAGCAGGTAGAAGCGAAAGAAAACCTGAAACTTTCGCATAAGGTCGTCGAGATCTCTCCGTACGAGTTATTGTCATCAATGACAGGGCAGGAACTTGTTTTTCTTGAGGTCATTGACTCGACATCGGAAGGATTTGAATTGCTGCGGGCAGTGAAAACTCGCTTCCCTGCCGCAAAAGTCGTTGTCGTCTATCATAATCTCGACGGAAATCTGGCGTTGAACGTCCTCCGGGCCGGTGGTGAAGATGTATTACCGGCGAATGCGAGCCGACAGGAACTGGAAGAATGTTTCAGCCGCCTTCATACGCATAACATCGAAGCTGATATTGAGCCAGGATTCGAGAATCGAGAGATGTCGATCCGACCGGCACTCAAGATCATTGATGAAAACCTCAGCTCACCGTTGAGGGAAGAGGACTTAGCAAACGCATGCCAGTATTCTCCGACCTATTTTTCGCGTTTGTTCCACAGCATCATGGGCGTGACACTGAAGCAGTACATTATTAAGAAACGTTTGGATCTTGCCTGCGGATTGCTGAGTTCAGATCGTGAAAAAATATCTCAGATTGCGAACTCGGCAGGCTTTAAAGATGTTTCATATTTTTCGCGAGTGTTTAAAAAGCACATGGGCTGCTCTCCGGGTGAATTCCGAATGAGAAAACACAATCTGAACCACAATTAATGTTGGTGTTCACGTTCGGGGAAAATAATCACCTTTGCAATCAAGCGAAAGAATATTCCTTATATTGTGTTTCCTGCATTACAACAGTAATGCAGTTTTTTTGATGTGATTTCTTATTTTTGAGAAAACACCTTACTTCAGTGACTTTCATTTCATCATTCCCTCTGATGTTGTACTTCTGAGACAGAATTAACTTGTCTGCCACAACAAATTTTTACACAGACAATGCTATCTTTAATTCAAAACGTAGTGAAGATTGCGCTGTTGTTTCCGGAGGTGTCCTGATGAGGCTTACCTTGTCCTTCAAACTGCTGTTTCTGGCTTTTCTGTTGTGTATCGTAATGATAAGCCAGGCTCATGCTGCTTCAAGTCGTTTACAGAAAGTGATGGACAGGGGGGTACTCCGCGTCGGAACCACAGGGGACTGGGGACCCATGACCATGCGGGATCCTGCAACAAATTTCTACAAAGGGTATGACATTGATATCACGACAGAGCTGGCTAAAGATCTGGGCGTGACGGTGGAATATGTTGCAACAGACTGGAAAACATTGGTCAGCGGGATTGTTACGGAGAAATATGATCTGACCGGCAGCGCAGCGCTGAATATCAGCCGGGCGAAAATCGTAGGCTACAGCCGTCCTTATTACTATCTGGGATTTGTGCCGGTGACGCATCAATCAATTCAGAGTCGTTTCAGGTACTGGAGCGACTTTAACGCATCGTCAGTCACTGTGGCATCGCGTCGGGGCTCTGTGGAAGAAATGATGGTGAAAGAGTTTTTCCCGAAAGCCAGACAAGAAGTGGTTGAGAGCGGCAAAGCGTATCAGGCGTTGTTGTCCAATCGCGCTCACGTGATTGTGACTTCTAATATTGAGGCTGCCACACTGACCAGCCGCTTTGCACAGCTGGCTGTGCCCAATGTCCGGGGCATGCGGCGAGCGACACCTCTGGCGATGCTGTTACCTCGTGATGATCAGGTCTGGATTAACTTTATTAACCATTGGATTGAACTGAAGAAAACGCAGGGTTTTTTCGACCGGATCGCCGAGAAATGGGGACTGGTGGTGATGGATATCGAGTGACTTTTCGCCGGTAAGTGATGAAAACAGATCTGGATCTGAAAAGGCACTTTAAGCCAATATGGAAGACGTGTTGATTTGGAGGTTAAGGATGGATCTGTCTCAATATCACGGTCTGATTTTCGACATGGATGGCACTTTGATTGATTCAATGCCTGCGCATCTTCAGGCCTGGCGTGCTGCGTGTGAACAGTTTTGTATACCGTTTGATCCGAAATGGCTGATGAGTCTGGGAGGCTCTCCGACAGTCAAAACCGCGCAAATGATGAATGAAAAGTATCAGCTGCAGCACAGTGTTCAGGAAGTCGCAGATACAAAGTGGCAATTCTTTGAAGCCCTTGAGCATAAAGGGGAGGTGATTCCTGCCACCTTTTCGCTGCTGATGCGCTACCGGGGGGAAAAGAAAATTGCCGTCGGCACAGGCTGCCGAAAGTCCAATGCGCTGGAATTACTCTCAATGACGGACATTCTTCCCTCACTGGATGCACTGGTCACCGCGGACGACGTCCGAAATCACAAACCTCACCCGGATACTTTCCTCGAAGCTGCTCAACGAATCGGCCTTGTGCCTTCTCAGTGTGTGGTGTTTGAGGACACTTCTCTTGGACGTCAGGCTGCACTTGCAGCAGGCATGGATTGTTTTCTGGTGGTTGAAGGAAAAATTAAAGAGTTTACATCGGCTTCTTCCCTGGAGTGATACATTAGTTTTGTCTAAATTTATGATTCCATGCGAAATATTTTTGATTCAGTAGCAGGAAATTGATGCGATTTATTTACGACCGCACTACAATCTAACTGAGGTATATAAAAAAGGAGATGATCGTGAAAGCCTTAATTAGTCTCGCTGCAGTTTCAGCGGTAATGCTTGCGGGTTGTAGTGCATCGGTAGATGAAAGAGCAAATGACTTTGTCGATGTGAGCTACTCATTGTGTGCTGCCAAAGTGCGGGCATTCTCTCAGGGGGATGATGGCAAGATCCGGGTCGTCTGTGAAAATGACAGCTATTTCTCTGTGAAGAGTCAGCAAACACTGACTGTGATGAATGAAATCAACGGTGCATACTGTCAGGGCAAGGGCTTCAGCCATTTCAATGAACGTTCGGAATACTACACTTTTACCTGTCTGAATGACAAAAGTTTTAACATTCCCAAGTAATTGATTGAAAAGAAAAAAGCTTTGCTTTTGGCCAGACCTGAATCATTTTGAGGGTCTGGCATCATTTTATCTAGTCCCCGCACTTTCTATGGATCGCTGAAACAGGCGTACATCAGACACAAGGATTTCAGGTGTTGATGGGATAAAGACCGAAGGGAACTCGTCTTGAATCAAAAAATTCTGATTGCTGGTTTTGCGCTCACCGCAGTTTTTTGTTCTGTTTCGGTGACGGCTGCCGTTGTCCCTGACGGCGTCAAACTGGCAAAAACACAGCATCTCGTCCGTGCCAATGGCGCTGAACCCAGTACGCTTGATCCGGGCTTTGTCGGTTCAGGCAGTCCGGGCGATGTGATCGTTAATGATCTGTTCGAGGGACTGGTGATCGAGAACCTTGACGGTGAGATCATCCCGGGACAGGCAGAATCCTGGTCAGTTTCCGATGATGGTAAAACGTATCGCTTCCAGTTGCGTCCCGGCTTGCAATGGTCAGATGGCACAGCTTTAACTGCAGCAGATTTTGTGTTTGCCTGGCGTCGTGCAGTCAATCAATCAACCGGGAACAATACCGGTTTTAATCTGGCTACAGCTAATATCCTCAACACGAAAGCTATTCTGAATGGGGAGCAACCCCCTGAAGCGCTCGGTGTGAAAGCGCTCAATTCTCATCAGCTTGAAGTCACTCTGTCCCGGCCGACACCTTACTTCCTCAGTTTAATGAGCATTAAAACTTTCTTTCCGGTACCGGCACATATTGTCAGCCAATTTCCGGACAGCTGGACCCGTCCGGAGCATTTTGTTTCGAATGGTGCGTATGTTCTGAAATCCTGGGTACCGAATGAACGAGTAGAGGTGGCCCGGAATGAGCGCTACCGGGAAAACGCCTCTACTGTGATTAACGGTGTGACTTATCTGGCGTTATCGTCGCAACATGCTGAGTTATTGCGATATCAGGCTGGCGAAATTCATATGACGAACCGGGTTCAGCTTGAGTATTACCAGAAGCTGATGAAAGACAACCCGAAACAGTTAAAGTCATTGCGACTGCTGGGGGCGTATGTATACGCGTTCAATACCCAGCAACCACCATTTGATAACCCGGATGTGCGCCGCGCCCTGACGATGGCAATTGACCGGGATGTGCTGGTGCAAAAAGTCACAGGGCAGGGTGAACCGGCCGCATTTTCTGTGGTGCCGGACATTATCCCGAATTACAGGAATTATACTCCGGCGTATCAGCTGATGCGTCATGACGCACGAATGGCAGAAGCCCGGGAACTGCTGTTGAAAGCAGGTTATAGCCAGACAAAGCCTTTAAACGTAACGCTCACGTACAACACCAGTGAAAACCACAAGAAACTGGCATTAGCCATTGCTGCGATGTGGAAAACACTCGGTGTAAACGTCGGACTGGAAAACATGGAGTGGAACGCTTATCTGGCCGCGAAAGCTGCTGGAGATTTTACCGTTGCACGTTCTTATGCTTTTGGTGACTATGCTGAGCCTTCATCTATTTTGAACAGTTTTACCTGTGGTCATCCAGGGAACGTAACCGGGTTCTGTAACCCGGATTTTGATGCGCTGCTGAAGCAAGCGGCCGATGTCTCTGATGAAACCACACGGTACGGATTGTATCGTCAGGCGGAGCAGATTCTGGATCAAGCATCACCGGTCATGCCTGTTTATTATTACAACCACACCAGACTGGTCAAAAGTAACCTGAAAGGTTTCCCGCGCAACAACCCGAAAGGGAATATCTATGCGAAGGACATGTATTTCGTAGCGAAGTGATTTGAAGAGCCTGTTTTTACAGGCTTTTTTATTGCTTGATAATTCCCTCCAAAACGACAGTAAGTTCTCACGACCATTACCAAGTGGAAAGCATTGTGAACCTTAGTTACGCTGTAACTTTTTGTGTTTCAGATATTTTTGAAGTGGGTGTTGCTTTGAGTAATCACGTAAAACGAAATTGGACAAAACTTCTTAGAGTTACAACTTAATTTAGTCAACCACGAATTAGCACAGATATGGAAAACTGTGTTGTTTGTAAACTCTCCTCTCCTGAACAGTAATCATACGACAACCATATTTCGGTCATCAACGAAGCATCTCTTTTCCAAGTCGCTATAGTACCAGCAACAATTAAGTGACATAGATAGGGAAAGTAATGATAGCCGTATTATTTGAGGCAATGGCGGTTGCCGAAAAGAGAGACCGATATTTCCAGTTGGCAGAACAGTTAAAACCACTTCTCAGTGATATCGATGGCTTTATATCAATCGAACGTTTTCAAAGCACAACTAACCCAGACAAGTTTATATCCCTATCCTGGTGGAAAGATGAAGAAGCAATCAAGCATTGGAAGAAAAATGTACAGCACAGGCTTGCTCAAGACGAAGGGAAATCTTCTATTTTCTCTGCTTACAAAATTAACGTTTTAACCTCAACTCGAGAATATTGTTCTCAATAATATAGAGATAGAAATATGCATGATATACATGTGATTTTAAAAAATAGTCCCGGAGAATTATCTCGTTTTGGAGAAATCCTTGGAAGGAATGGAATTGGATTAGAAGGCGGGGGCGTATTTGTTCATGAAAATCATAGCCATGCTCATTTTCTAGTTGAAGATGGAGAAAGGGCTAGGGATGTTCTTACTGATAATGGGTTTGAAGTAAAGGGAGTCGTTTCTCCACTTATACGAAAACTCAAACAAGAACAACCAGGTGAGCTTGGTGCGATAGCTAAAGCGTTAGCGGATAAAGGTGTTAACATTATTGTTCAGTATAGTGATCATGATAATCGGTTGATACTTGTAACTGATAACTATACATTGGCCGAAAATGCAACGGTTGATTGGGCAGTCTAAACTTGAGCAAACAAAGTATCTCTTCAATAGAATTATTAGACTATAGTCAGGAAACCGACATGGCAGCCTTAGCGGCTGCCATGTCGGATGCTTCTAGGATGAAAATCCTATGTGCGTTAATGGATGGAAAAGCTTGGACAGCTACTGAACTAAGCGTGATAGCAGATATTGCACCATCGACTACTAGCGCTCACCTATCTCGTCTACTGAAAGCTAATCTTGTAGTATGTTTAGCTCAGGGGCGACATAGATATTTTCGCCTCTATAGTAGCAACGTCGCTGCATTACTAGAAAATATGATGGGAATTACTTTTCAAGTAAGTAGTCCATCTCGTACCAAAGTGCCTAAAGAACTGCTAAGAGCAAGAACATGTTATGATCATTTGGCCGGTGAAATAGCGGTTAAATTGTATGATTCTCTAGTGAGAAATAACTGGATGGATAGTGAGGGCAAAGAGCTTACTGTGCAAGGGCAAGAAAAGCTCTTACAGTTAGGTATTAATATAGATGCAAAAACTAGAAGGAAAAAATGTTGTCCATGCTTAGATTGGAGCGAAAGAAAGTTCCACGTTGGTGGTCACTTAGGGGCATCACTACTTAGTTTTTTTGAAAGTAATGACTGGATTGAAAGAGTCCCTGGATATCGCGAAGTTGCTATAACAAGTAAAGGTAAAAAAGAACTTCATAGGCATTTCCTCATTGATGAATAACTGTCAGCCAATAATATCCCTTGTAGATGGCTACACATTAGCGTATGAATTGAAGGTTTTTAAATTCGAGTCAACTGAAGCCTACACTATTAGCATGTTTTGGGGCAAAAATTTCTCGGTTCGTAAAACACGGACCGTACGCTACGAACCACCCTGGAACTCACTTCGGGACAATTATGATTAAGTCGACCATCAGAAAAAGCCTATCTGCTCACAACCACATACTCAGCTCCGCTGATATCGGTTATTTATCTGTCATGGGGCGATCGTGGTGACCAAGCAGGAGCTGAGTCTCAATCCCAATTTTGTTATCAGTCCTTTCTGCTAAAGATCGCAGTTCGTGGAAGGATGGGGTGCCTTCCACGGTGAGAGCTTTACTGTCTCTTACATCAGCAAGGTGACGTGAGAGCCGGTTGACCTTGATTGGCACCTGACTGTGTTTGCTGTAACCGTTTTTTCTGATGAAGAATGAAATGCATCACAACATTACTCCTGCACATGGCAATGATCTCTCCGAGGCTAACACTGAGCAGTGGATTGGTTAGGTCTAAAGGAAAGGCCAGATTTGTTTTCCTCTTGACTTGCCAGTAGCGACGTATATAGCAAGCAAGAAGGATCTTCGTTGTTTGATGGCATCACGACAACGAAACGCGTCGTTCTCAAAGCATAGTGTGTGAAAAACTGGCAAATCCAGATGTGCTGCTGTGCGTACGGAGCGCTGAAACGGGCTAACGTTGGCAGAGTTTGAGCTACATCAATCAACCTTGATTTACGCTGGTGGAGGGGGCGGGTAATACTATAATTTAAATATGAATTCTCCCACCCACATCCAGGAGATATCTCATGTTTGCCAAACGATGTTCCTATATTCTCGCTGGAAAAACACATCCAAAAGCTCAGGTTACAGTCAATCCTACTGGGACCCTTCATATCGATGTCAAAGATGAGAAGCGTGAGCTTGACGGCGATTTTGAGGATTTATTATTTAAAGAAAAAGGGAAAGTCACTGTCCTTGTTTGTCAGAAACATGACAGGCCAAAGCAGCTCTGTTGGCATGTTGAGCTCACTGGTCAGGATGCCAAAGAGCTCACGCGGCTGATTGATGAGGCCGAGGAAGAATACGAGACTCTTATGAGTGATCTTTGCTGAAAGAGCCAGCATTCCCTTTCTGGCCTACCGGTTCAGGTAGGTCAGATTTAGCGTTAGGGGAAAAACAGATTGATTCGGAGTGAGTCGAGATGACTTAAAATAGGAAATTCACCAACATGCATACTTCAGCAGGCTTGTGTGAATAATCAGCCTGCAACACAGGGTAAAACCGTTATCCGTCTTTTCTCATAGAAAACCCATCCCACACAGTCAAAGCAGTAACCCGTGAACAAATTGATGCTGAATTTTATGATTAAAATTCAATTAGATACGGAATTCGTAATATCAGAAAAAATAAGCGGTTTGGGTTTTAGTTCTGTCGTGTCATGCTCTATCTTCTACGCTGACGGATTGATAATCTTTACGAGTATCGTGCTGTTGAAAGTAATGGGTCAATACGCTTTCCAGCTTCTCTAACCGCAAAGGTTTACTGATCGCTCTGTCGGCTCCTGCAGCCAGGAATTCTGAAGACGTATCCGTTGTCGCATCTGCGGTGCAGGCCAGTATAAGCCCCTGGTAATTCAAACTTTGTCTGATGAAGCGTGTTGCTTCTATCCCGTTCATTTCGGGCATTCGGTTATCCATCAGAATAGCGTCATAGTATTCCTCTTGCAGCATATCTATAGCCATGCGGCCATTCTCAGCAACAGAAACATGGCATCCTAACTTTTCACACAAATGTTTCCCTACCAGCTGATTGACCCGGTTATCTTCAACCAGAAGGACAGAAAGTTCAGACAAGTTGAATTTTTCAAGCTGTTGCGCGTTAGGATTGGCTGAGTCAGTGATTCCCTTTGGTGTCTTGATAATGGCTTGAAAAGTACTGCCAACGCCAACCTCGCTACTGACCGACACATCGCCACCCATCGCAATACAGAGATGTTTCACGATGGATAAACCCAGTCCGGTCCCACCAAAATTTTGGTTGATTGTCGCGTCAGCTTGTTCAAAGGAATTAAATATACTGTCCAGCCTGGTTGGATGTATCCCAATCCCTGTGTCTGTAACAGTAATCGTCAGTGTTTCATCGCTTTCTTTAAATTCGAGTGAAATATCAATATGCCCCTGTGGGGTGAACTTCACGGCATTGCCGATTAAGTTATATACAATTTGCCGAATTCTGGCTTTGTCGCCCACTAAGATAGTGCCATCAGGAAGATTTTGGGTATGAAGCTGCAACACGATGCCTTTTTCTGCAGCTAGCGGGTAGAAGCTGCTTGCGACAGGTGACAGCAGCTGTATGACAGGAAATGGCTCTCTGACCAGCTCCAGTTTGTTTTGCTCTAATTTAGAGAAGTCCAGGATCTCATTGAGAACGGACATCAGATGTTCACTCGATTCCAGCAAGATATTCAGGTTGGATTTCTGCGATTCATCCTGCATTTCAGAGGCGATGATCTGCGCCATCCCGATGACACCGTTCATTGGTGTTCTTAACTCATGGCTCATGGTGGCGAGAAACATGGACTTCGCCGCGGTTGCTTCCTGAGCGGTTTTTACTGCTTCTTTGAGCGCAATCTGTGCCTCTCTCAGAGCATCAATATAACGATAGAGGTAAAGCACAACGACCAAAAACATAATGCAAGTCGCAAGCAAGAGCGAAGTGACCATCGCATTGTTTGCCTTGAAGATTTCATTCATTAACTCTTCGTGGATGTGCTCGATTGCTTCATCCATGTCTTCAGTCAGGATTGCTCTCTGAAGCGGTTCAATCGACGCTTGGGCTAAAGGCTGCTTTTTGGCTTTTAAAAGCTCATCGAGCAGGCCCATGTGCTCTTTTGCCGTATTTTCATATTTAGCGACGAGTGGCTGAATCTGGCCTTTGGGCCAAATAATATCAGGGAAAAGCGCTTCGATGTTCAGGGTCGTCGACACAAGGTTTTGTAAATCGGAGTCAAGTGCCTGTATTTGAGCCAATAAATCTTCAATGTGTTTATTTTCACTGCCAGGCTGGGCTAGTTGGGCGTAACTCCTCATGTGGATGAGGCTTTGAGAGTGTGCGATAAACGAGCGTTCAAGTTTGCCTAAGATGTCATGTTCGACTTTGAACGAGATAAAAAACGAGACCGCTGCTGCAAAAGCAACAGCCAGGAAGCACTCAAGAGATAGAAATTTCATCACTTTATTCCTATTCATGAGCTTGCTCTTGTTGTTCTTCTACATGGAACTCCTCAACAACTGGAACCACATACGTTTCTTCAAAGTAATAGAAGTATGCAGCAACAAAAATCAGCCACACCAACACTAAACTCCATATATATCTGGCTACATTTGTCATTTTACACTTCTGAATTCAAATTGAGTTTTGATTGCCTTGAGAACAACCGTCCAAAAATTTCTTACCTGTAAGTCTAGTCAACATTTTCACGGGGTCATAAGTATGTCACAGGGGAATGAGCAAGTTCATCACAGAGTGGATTTTACGATCGAAGCCGCCTAACAGCGCTGTGCCTGACACGGCTCAATGTGAACATCTGGACATTTGAAACTCATCCGATCTTGGTTCTGTTCATCATTTCATTGGTCACACTTCAGGTAAGACGTTCGATTTTTCATGATCATACTGCTCAGCGAGCTTCAGGTTCTTCTCCATCTCCCAAAGTCTGGGAGCTGAACCATGGTCCACGATCAGAGAATGTGAAAGCGACGATCAGGAAAACATTGGATGCGGGTGCGTTTAGATAAATTTGTGGCTGACGGGCACATTTTTGCCAGCGGAATGTCACCTTGTTGGTCAATCGTGGATATAGTTTACGTTGTAGTCAGAGACAGTTGGGGCCTGGGATTGGTTTCGTGAGGGGGGGATTTGATAGTTTTAATTCCAAATCAAAATATATCAACTAAAGGTGTAAAGTTACTCAGAAGCTTGACCTCTAAGAGTATTGCTCAAATACGTGAGTCAGCTTTAAATATGCAGCCATTAGAAACTTATGAAGTGTTTGATGGTGATTGGGATAATGTCAAAAAGAAACTGATTACACTAGCTCAGAAGTATGACGAGTCGATTTTTGTCATACTTGAAGTTCAAGGTGATGAATATTCCCCATTTACCTTAGATGGGTTCTTAGAGTATTTGAAAGAAATTCGTTCTATCGAGATAAATCAACAAAAAATTTCAGATCTGGAATGTGGATATATTGCAGTTGAGTCAGAATTTATCGAGCACAATGAAAATTGGTATAGCAAAGTTTAGGAGTGATTCTGGACTTGCTCCGTTTTAGTGGACACGCATAAGCAACCGAGGGTGTTGATATGTCAGCTTAGAAAATGGGGAATAGATGCCGCAATATTCACTAGGATATATGTTGAAAGCGGTGCAATGGTTTGTTTTGTTGATAGCTTTGCCTGTACCTAACGTGGTTCTATACCACAAGGAGTAACATGTGATTGTCGTAGCAAGGTTTTCTTTTCCTCATGAAGCCCACATTGCAAAAGCGAGTCTGGATAGTGCGGGAATAGAAAGTTACATCGTTGATGAACATACGGTGAATACTCAATGGCTTTACTCAAACGCTATCGGTGGTGTTCGTCTCATGGTGGCGGAGGGTCATGCAGAAGAAGCGGTACAAATACTCAACAGTGACTTCTCACAATCATTGGACAATGGCGTTGTTACGGATGAAGCAAAGGATGTTTGCCCCAATTGTGGAAGCCCTGACTTATCTGCACATACAAAAGGCAAGCGTCCGGCATTTTTAGTGTTTATTATACTCGGCTTTCCATTGTTCTTTTACAGACATGGCTACAAGTGTAATCAGTGTGGAGAGTTCAGTGAAAAGCTTTGATTCTGGGGGTGTTACAAGGTATTTAAGCTGAATTGGAGGGGGTAAGCACACGGGGTATTTTTATTTTGCTTTGTGTTTGGTGTTTAAAGTGCAATGCGGAAAACGCATTATTGCCTGCACCTTTTAATGCGGTGTGATTTGGCGATTGGAGAATGCATGGAAGATATATTTTTTATCGATGAGTCAGTGGCTGGTCGATGTGGTCCCGACAAAATTATGTGGAATCTCGACGAACTGAAGCGGAATAATATCAGAGCAATTCTATCCGTGAACAACGGTGAAATGGTCCACACTTCAAGGTTGAGCGAACTGGGTATCTGTTATGGACATATACCACTTTCAAGTCATGCGCCAGTTCAGGCCGGTGATCTGGAGTTTTGTCTGGGTGCCTTGCCTCGAATTATTGATTTTATAAATCAAAATCAAGGAGATAGAGTGGTGCTGGTTCATTGTAAGTCTGGCAAAGATCGTACGGGATTGGCCCTTGCTGCTTATTTGATGCAATCAAAAGGTTTCGAGGTTCAAGAAGCTATTTTCGCTATTAAAAGCGTCCGGAATATCGCTTTTACTGCACCTGGTTGGGATGAGTTTTCAGTCACAGTCCTTACAGAATTGTTTATCAGGGAAGCATGATGATACTTCCCTGATAAACAGCATGTTTTGGTTATTACATTGAAACTGACAACTCATATACATGCTGCCGCATTTCATTGAATTATTGGTTGATAACTATATTTAAATGCATGAGTTCCGACTTTGAATGATCACTCGTATCCAACCAGGAATCACATTCCGTGATATCGATAATCACCGGCATTCTGTGGTGATAAGGTTTACACATTTTGTCTGCAGCTGTCGTGAGTGTGACCAGATGAGGCGTCTCTGATTCAAACCAGATACCAGCCATATACAGTGGCTTGTTATCCGGGTGGCTGAACAGGTACTTCTGTTTCTTTTTGCCACTTTCATCCCGCCATTCATACCAGCCGGAACAGGGCACGATGCACCTGTGGGTTTGCATTGCATGACGCCAGGTGGGCTTTTGCATTGCAGATTCTTCCTGAGCGTTAATGAGTAATTTTTTCGACCAGCCGGGCTGAATCCCCCAAACCATGTCCAGTTGCTGCAGACCATCTGGTTGTTTGATGACCGTGGACACTTTTTGTGCGGGGCATAGGTCGGTATTTTCTGCGGCTTCGAACCGGATGCGAAGCTCATCAGAAACCTGATTGTTCAGCAGGTTAGCGAGAATGTTCAGCCTGCCACACATAGTAAAACTTCCATTCGTCTTTCCTAATATAAAACCCGATCCGTATTGGCCAGACGGAAATCCGTGACCAAAATGATACTGTGTATTTAACCAGTATTTCCGATATGAATGTCATCCCATTATTAGCAAGTGCTGGTATTACCGGCTTTGAAAGTCCGGCAGCGGAATACCGACAGCTTCCTTTGAGCTTAGATGAATTGCTGGTGGAACATCCCAGCGCCACTTTTATCGGCAGAGCCTATGGCAGGAGCATGGAAAATGTCGGTATCTACGATGGCGACATTCTCATTGTTGATCGCCATGTACAGGTGCAGAACATGGATGTGGTGGTCGCAAACCTGAACGGTGAGTTTGTCTGCAAGCTTCTGGACATGAAAGCACGTCGGCTGTTGTCTGCTGCGCCGGGGTTTCATCCGGTTTGGGTTTCTTCTGTCGATCAGTTTTCTGTTGAAGGGGTGGTGGTGCGTTCGATTCGCTGTCACCGGCCCAGCCGTTTGCTGATGGAGGACTAAGATGTTTGCGCTGGTGGATGCCAACTCATTTTATTGTTCTGCGGAACAGGTCTTTCGCCCGGACTGGCGCGGCAATCCAATGGTGGTGCTGAGCAATAATGACGGCTGTGTTGTAGCGGCGAACCGGCAGGCAAAGAAAGCCGGTGTAGAGAAGTTTCGCGCCTACTTCGAGATGCGGGCTATGTGTCAGGCGCGGGGCGTGATTGCCTGTTCCTCCAACTATGAGTTATACGGAGACTTGTCGGCAAAGATGATGGAAGTCATCGGGCGTTTTGCACCGGATCAGCATGTCTACTCCATTGATGAGTCCTTTTTGTCGTTTGAACGCTGTCATCACGCCATTCCGGATCTGTTTGAGCATGCCATGCGGATACGAAGAACGGTCTGGAAAGAATGCCGGCTGCCAGTCTGTGTTGGTATCGGCCCCACGTTGACGCTCTCGAAAGTTGCGAACCATGCCGCGAAGAAGTTATCGGGTTATCAGGGCGTGTGTGTCATTCACGAAGCAAAGCAGCGCGCGCTTATCCTGTCACAAATGAAAACGTCTGATGTCTGGGGGATTGGTTCCCGCATTGCGAAAGGCCTTCAGTTCATGGGAGTTGAGACAGCGTTGCAGCTTTCAAGGATGAAGCCGAGGATTGCCCGGAAAGAATTCAACGTTGAAATTGAAAGGACTATAAGAGAGCTGAACGGGGAGCGATGTAAATTCTGGGATGAAGCGAGGGCCGATAAGAAGCAGATCTTCTCCACCCGAAGTGTCGGTGAACGCATTACAGATCCAACGTCATTGGGGCAGGCGCTGTGTAAGCATGCAGATATCGCAGCGGCCAAACTCAGGCGGCAGGGTTCGCTGGTGCAGGTGATGATGGTGTTCGCATCGAATTCTCCTTATGACGAGAGGCCAGTGGGGTTTAAGCAGGTTCACCGTTTTGCTTATCCGACTGACGATACAACGGTGATTACCAAAGCGGTCTCTGGTCTGGTTGATGCGTTATTTGTCGAAGGTGTCCGTTATTACAAGGTGGGAGTCGGATTTATTGCGATGACCAGCGCAAAGTATGCCCAAGGCGACTTGTTTTATGAATCACCGCCAAATTCTGCATTGATGAAGGTGTTTGACTGTATCAACCAGAAGTACGGGAGCCATTCTATGTTTCTGGCTGCACAGGGTATCGAACAAAAGTGGGCGATGCGGCGGGCACTGTTGTCTCCTCAGTACACCACGCGTTGGATGGATGTACCGAAGGTGAGGTGTGGGTGAATTCAATGTTTAATATCGCTTTTGTTTCGGGAAAATAGTGCGCTGCAAAATGAAACTTAGCTGAGATTAGATCGGAAATTTCTGATTCAATCTGTTCTCCGTGTGTCAGTGATACCGTTTGTTTTATTTTTCATAAGGCAAAGTCTGTCCGAGAGAGATTAAACAAAAAAGCCAGCATTGAATGAATGCTGGCTTGAGATTTGATTCGCTTCAGAAGCTTGATGGTTTATTTAGACTCTTCAGCTGTCTCTGGCTGTGGATGCCATGCACCGTCCAGCTTGTTTAGCTCCGGGAACTTCGTGCGGTCAAATGTTGGTACCTGACCTTTTTTCACCTGAGCTTCGTAGTCTTTAATCACCTTAATGGCCAGATTCGACAACAGAACCAGTGCAATGATGTTGATCAGTGCCATCATCCCCATTGAGGCATCTGCCATATTCCAGACGACCGGCAGAGAGGCAACAGAACCAAACATCACCATCGCCAGAACAATCAGGCGGAAAACCAGCAGGCCTTTCTTGCTGTTTCCATTCAGGAACATGATGTTGGTTTCAGCATAGCTGTAGTTTGCAATGATTGAACTGAAGCAGAACAGTACAATTGCAGCAGCCATGAAGTAAGTGGTCCAGCCGCCCAGCTCGTTGGTCAGAGCCTGTTGCAGCAGGCCGATACCGGTCGCTGCATCGGGTTGATCCATCACACCGGAAAGCATGATCATTGCCGCAGATGCGGTACAGATAATAATGGTATCTGCAAACACTCCCAGCATCTGAACAAAGCCTTGTGACGCAGGGTGGTTTGGATTTGGTGTTGCGCTTGCCGCTACGTTCGCAGCAGAACCCATACCGGCTTCATTGGAGAACAGACCACGGGCAATACCACTTTGCATTGCCTGTGCAATGGTGTAAGCCACACCACCTGCCGCAGCTTCCTGCCATCCGAATGCGCTTTTCACAATCAGCATGACGACTGCTGGTAGTTCAGAAATATTCATCGCAACAATCAGCAATGCGATAGCCAGATAACCGACAGCCATGACAGGTACAATGCGTGATGAAGCCTGAGCCACGGATTTTAAACCACCCATAATGAACAGGGCAGAGCAAAGCACAATCGCGATACCCATCCAGCTGCGATCAATTTCGAACGAATGGTATAGCGCATCGGTAATGGTGTTGGCCTGTACAGCGTTAAAGACCAGACCAAAAGCGATAATCAGACAGACGGAGAACAGGCTGCCCATCCAGCGCTGGCCAAGACCTTGTTCCATGTAATATGCCGGACCGCCACGATACTGGCCGTCAACGTCTTTGACTTTATAAACCTGAGCAAGTGTGGATTCAACAAAGGCTGTTGCCATACCAAACAGTGCCATTGCCCACATCCAGAAAATAGCACCAGGGCCACCAATGGTCAGTGCGACAGCCACACCAGCCATGTTACCTGTACCAACACGTGCTGCCATTGAAGTGCAGAACACCTGATAAGAGCTGATGCCAGCGTCTGAGTCTTTGCCTTTTTTCAATACGCCAATGGCATGACGGAACTGGCGGATTTGGATAAAGCCGAGGCGAAAAGTAAAGTAGATACCTACTGCAACTAGGAGGTATACAAGAAGGTGGCCCCAAAGCAGTCCATTGATGTCGCCAATAATGGACATTAATGTCTCATTGAGAGAGGCGATCCAATTGTTAATCGTTGCATTCATAGAATGATCCTGTGATGTCGTACTGACTAAGATGCAGGACAACAAGTTGTGTCCCAAGTGATGGGCGCAATCCATTGCCTGGTTGCAGTAAGCAACATGGCGAAAGGAATCCCCATATATTGATTTAGTGACTTAGTTTGCGCCGCAGAAGTTAGCATAAAATTCTGAAAATGGCTCGGGATCTGGATCACGTTTTCACTGAGTTGTCGTTTGTTAATATCATAATATTTACAACGAAAACGTACTAAATTCAATTTATTTCAATGTCTTAACATTTAATTGTCATGAATTGACGGTACACTTTGAAAACTTGTAATTCATTTCTTGTTAACAGAATTTCAAACTGATATTAACCTGTTTTGGTGGTTTTTTAATCGGTTTTTGAGGTGGGCAAAGGATTCGAATGCGTCAAAGTTCATTTGATGGCTGTAAAGTATGCCAGGTGAAAAGCGGTCTTTTTATTATGTGTTTTAGTGAATATGGAATTCAAAAGATGGCAGCGGGGAGGGGGCATCACATGCAATTGTTTTTGAAGGTAAGAGATAGAAGCAACTGAACTGGTATCCGCAGATACAGATATATCTGTGTTCATCAATAATGATGAACTCTTCATCCTGTCCGCATGCTGTGCAATATGGTACTGATTCCATATTATGCTCCTTCGTTAAAGGCATATCATAGTCTTTAGTAGCATTTGCTAAAATACGTTCTGGAAAAAATACGAGGGATTGCAAATTTAGTAAGAGAATATCTGAAAATAAAAAAAGCCCTTTGGTCGGACATACTGGATTCGAACCAGCGACCCCTACTCCCCCAGAGTAGTGCGCTACCAAACTGCGCTAATGTCCGCCAAAAGGCTTTGTTGTTAAGTTAACTCAACGGGGGCTATATTAGCAACCCTTAAAGGGGAGAGTAAAGCTAAATTGCTGAGAAATAGGTGATATTTTCATCAAACGGTACGGGCTAAGCTCTTGCTCGCATGTTTGATGAGAACATTTCCGTCATTTTTTCAGAAATGAAGGAACCCGGGTAAAGATGCATTATGACCGAAAAATATGATGGTCTCTCACATGGTTTGGTCATAGAAATGTCAAGCTGACAAAAATTATGTTCACAAGAACAAAGTCTGGGGTTATTATTTATTAACTCGCTGGCTACTCTTTCATCCTCGACAGAGTTTTCTATAATTATTAGGTGTGTAGACCAAACTTATCACACTGGCGTCAGCGGAGTCAGAACGTTAGTTAAGTGGCTGAATACTGTTCTCATGATCCCTCATGGGATCGTGGTTAAATCTTTATTAATGTTTATTCTATTTCAAATAGCACAAAGGTTGTCATGAAGGTGTGAAGCAATGACAAGAAAGTGCTGTTTGCAGAAAATCGTGTTTAGAGGTAATTCATGACAAACTTTTCGGATGCAGAAAAAGCACTGAGTGCGATGCTAAAGAATGTAGAGAGCGGTAAAAAGCTGCAAGAGTCGAGAGCTGACTATCGCCAGGCTCTGATTGATTTTGCGGATGAAGTCCCGGGCAGACAGCGTGCTGTCATTAAGCGCATTCCGTTACAAAAAATAAATGATTTAATTGCTGTTCTGAATGAATTTAAAGAAGAAGCTCGTCAGGTAAGAATGACTGAGATTCTGGCAATGATGGAAAAAGATGGCGTTCATCCGGAAGAATTGATGGATTCTTCTGTTGTTGAGGAATAATCTGACTGAACTTTCAGGCAGGTTGCACAGAAAATTGAAATAAAAAAAGGAGAGTGAAAACTCTCCTTTTTTTATTATGCTTGGTTGACTGTGATGATGTAGTCGACTTCGTTTTTATATTTACGAACATTGCGTGATAGGGTTCCCTTGGGCACACCAAAACGCTTCTCTGCTTCGTAACTAGATAAGCCTTCGAAGACGACAGCTTCAACAGCAGTGCGTTGGTTTTGGGACTTGAAAATGCGATCAGCAATTACTTTATATTGTTCTCGTGTGATAGCCATAACTACTCGCTTGTTATTCCTTTTTAGGCCTGCTGGGTATGACTGTCCAGGCAGATTTGATGCCCGGTATAATAACAGCCATACCCTAACGTAAGCTTAATAAGCGAATTTTTACTCTAATAGCATAAGGCCACGAGGCAGTGAATCGCCATATACGCGTTGATTTTCTTCCTGAGACAGGACTTTGACTTCAGAAACCATATTGACCCAGCTTTCCGGTACTTTACTGGTTTGAAGTTTATCGATCACTTGCTGCCGAAGTTCTTCATCAATATCCAAAGTCCGGTCGCCAGTTTTACGTGTCATCATCACTGCCGCAAGAGCAATATCAGGTGATTCTCGCCAGTCATGATCAAGTAATTCAGGCAAACAATAGGCAATATGCTGCCCGCTGAGCAGATTATGCCGACTGCCATATAATGGGAAACGGCTGGCAATACGTCCGATTGCCCACCAATGCGCCTGAGCATATTGTGGTTTCTGTAATCGAGAAAACAACCATTCAATGAGCTGTAATTTTTTCTCAAATGTAATGTTTTCAAGAGAAGCGGCCAACCGAACCATTTGTTCATAGCCGCGTTCCTGTATTTCTTTATTTAGTTTGGGCTGTCGGGTTGCGCTTGGATTGATATATTTGGCAATGTCCTTATAAATCGTTTCCTGCTGATGTTGATTCAGCCCGCCAGCAACACGCCGCCAGAAGATCCACCATTCATTCCAGCTTTGTACAGACTGGTGAAATTGCAGGTTTTGCTGATAAAGCGGCCAAATCTGGCTGATACGCCAGTTGTCGACCGGGTCGCCAAACCCGGGACGTAATGTATACCCGGTTATTTTCAGCCAATTGCGTTCGTGAGCGACAGAACGGCGGCGACGCTTTTTACTTTCAAGGAATGTATCAGCCAGGGATCTGAGTTGTGACATTTCCCAGGCTTCGCGTTTGCCTAAGTATTTTTCCAGATCATTTCGCAGAGTTTTGACTGGCTTGTCATCAGCATGTTTCTTACTTCCGCCATAGGCTTTTTGAATCGCTTCCGTTGCATGTTGCAGTGCTGCGCTATCTATGGGGGGGGTATCTGTCTCTTGGCGCTCCGGATTTCCGGCAGGCGCTTTCCGGACTGAAAACTCGACTTGCCATCGTTTTGCCGGATTTTCTGTATCAATGCATTCAAGTTGCAGCGTACCGACTTCAGTTAATTGACAGGCAAGGGATACGCTGACTCTGTCTTTTTGATTGGCGGCTAAGGATTCTCTGTCTGTATCGCTGTCAAGGGTGGCAATGAAAGGCGGCAGAGGCACCATGTGCGGGTGATCCAGTGTCATCATTTCGCCGGCCTGAATCGGGGCATCTTCGTTTGTCGCAAATAAATGAAAGCGGACTGGTTCTCCCAGTGTCAGTGCAAATTTTCTGTCTGACAGCAGAATCTCCTGACCTTCATCTGTTCCGCGGGGTAACAGGCAGATGCCTGAAGGCGGAGACTCATTGTCTAACTCCAGGAAGAATGAACGTGCTGAACCCCCACCAATTTTGAGCTGTGCGCCATGCCGGGCTTTTCCGTAGGCCACGGCGCCATATGCGACAGCCAGATCAGGGTGAGGGTTATCCAGGAGAGTGACGCCGTCACTTCGCCAGTGCGTAAAAATATCCACCATCCGGTTGGTCAGAATGTGACTGTTGAACACTCCGCCGTTAAGCAAAATCGCTGGTGGAACGGCAGCAAGGTTTTTTTCAGGTTCTGTACCAGCCCGCTTGAGTGCTTCGCGGCAAACCATGTCATGGTCGCTGATAAATTTCGCCAGATGTTTCGAAACCGCAGGGTCTGAGGCATAGGGCAGGCCAAATTCGACCATGGCACTTTGTCGTTGACTCGGATATTCATTAGCAGCTGAAATTGGGAAAAAGCCATTCAGGGCAATGTCTCGGACCTGCTCCTGGTTGACCGGAACAGAACGGCTGCCGCCAATCAGTTTGGAACCGCTGCCAAGTAAAGTGATTGTGGCCTGTTCGGGTGCATGTTCAGCGAGCAGTTGTTCTTTGGCCCGACGTGCCTGTTGAATCAGTTTTGACAGCGCTGCTGCATTGAGGCGTTTGCCATCACCATTTAGGTTGCTTTCAGCAAGATGAGCCAAAGCCAGATCCAGATTGTCGCCGCCCAGCATCAGGTGATCGCCGACACCAATACGATCCAGCTGTAGCCGCTCATTTTGAGAGCTGACCTGGATCAGGCTGAGGTCAGTTGTTCCGCCGCCCACGTCGCAGACCATCAGCAGAGGAATGTCTTTCAGCAAAGACTCAGCTTCTGTGTGATGTCGTGCATACCAGTCATAACATACAGCCTGAGGTTCCTCGAGTAATACGAAATTGTGCAGGCCTGCCAGTTTCGCTGCCTCAACGGTCAGTGCCCTGGCACCTTCATCAAAAGATGCCGGAATTGTAATGACAACATCCTGCTGTGCCAGTTTTGCATCCGGATAATGATAGTCCCAGGTTTGTCTGACATGGTTGAGATAGCTGGCGCTGGCAATCACCGGAGAAATTTTTTTCACGCCTTTTGCCGCAGCCCAGGGAAGGATAGGCTGATTCCGGTCCACACCGGTATGAGATAACCAGCTTTTCGCACTGGTGACTTGCCGGCCTTCAACCTTGGCACCGAGTTCACGGGCATATTCACCAATGATTGCTTCAGGAAAATCACCAGCGACAGGCTGAACTTCCCAGGGCAGCACACACTGTTCAGCAGGGATTTCTCCCGGTGTTGGGTGATAGCGAAACGAAGGTAACAGCGGTTTACGTGCCACTTCGCCCGGCGCGATCAGCTGGTCAATGTCGAAAATTTTTACAGTTTCATTTTGTAACGAGGCGGTGATAGGGCAGTAGGCAACCACGGTGTGGGTGGTGCCTAAATCAATACCGACTAAATAACGGGGAGAAGACATGTATGACTCCGAGCATTTCAACCCGATTGCCCGCAAGCGTGGTGATTGTGTTGTGCTGGGGCCGGGTAAAATAACGGCGCAAAAAATGCGCCGTGAGAAAGAATGTTGTGAACGACTCAGTTATCCCGAACGTCGAATTCGACTTGCCACTTCTGACCACCGTCGGTCGGGATAACTTCCAGGCATAAAGTACCCAGTTCAGTCACTCGGGCGGCAAGTTTCACCGGTACGATATTTCCGGCACTGCGGCCATCGGAAACCGGTAAAGTCACCTGAATTGCAGGGAGTTCTTCCAGCTCTTCAGGTTGCCACCAGTCCAGCAGGGTTCCCGGTGCATCTTCACGACGAACGGTTGAACCGAAGAAACGGAATGTGACCGGTTGTCCGATAATCAGACCAAACTCCCGGCTCGGAACATCTGCGTGACTGCCTTCTTCCATACCAAAAGGTGCAACGCACAGTGCTTCAACAGGCGGTTCCATGCCCGGGATGGCTGGCATGGCACTTTCAATACCCACATAGTAGCTGCTGGCAATACCACCACGGATCCGGACGCCTTTTCCTTGACGGACAGAACCGTAATAAGAGGCGCCGTGCGCAACCGCCAGATCCAGATCCAGCCCCTGCAGGCGTTTCGCTTCCGCACTGCCACCTGTTGTCAGCCATTGGTTAATGATGGACATCAGGCGTTGTGACAGCAGATCTGATTTCAGTACACCGCCATTGAACAGCACTGCAGTCGGGCGGATAAAGCCTTCATGGATTTGTTCAAAACTGTCAAACAATTCATCAACCGCTGAAGACTGACGACTCAGGAACCCGGCAATATGACGGGAAACAGCGGCATCTTGAGCATAAGGCAGGCCCATTTGGGTCAGGGCGCCGCGCTGCATTTCAACCGGGTGTTCTTCAATACTGGTCTGCGGGAAGAAGCCTTCAACCAGTGTCTGTTGCACTTCTTCCTGAGTCAGTTCGGTTTGCAGGGTGCCGCCCAGCAGTTTCGAACCACGGCTCGGAACGACGATCGGCACAGCACGCAGGTTTTCGTCGCTCAGCAGTGCTTCTTTCGCATCCCGGCAGGCATGTGTGACCGCCTGAATCTGCCATGGCTGCAGCTGTTTACCTTCCTGGGCGAGTTTGGCTTTCAGCCGGAAGGCAAGTGCCAGATCCATGTTGTCGCCGCCCAGCAGGATATGATCGCCAACTGCGACCCGGTTCAGTGTCAGGTTACCGTCTTCTTCTGTCACCGCAACCAGCGACAGGTCAGTAGTACCCCCGCCGATATCGACAACAAGAATAATGTCACCCACGCTGACCTGGTCCCGCCAGGTTTCATCGTTGTTTTTAATCCAGCTGTAAACCGCAGCCTGTGGCTCTTCCAGCAGGGTCAGGTGTTTGAAGCCGACTTCACGGGCAGCTTCGGCAGTCAGATCCCGTGCGGCCGGGTCAAAGGATGCCGGGACCGTAATGGTGACATCCTGCTCAAACAAGGAGGCATCCGGATGCTGGTGATTCCAGGCTTCAGCCAGATGACTCAGGTATGCACGGGTGGCCTCTAGGGGCGAAACTTTTGTGACCTCTTCCGGTGCATTCAAGGGCAGGAAAGCATCCCGCCGGTTCACTCCACCATGACAAAGCCAGCTTTTGGCACTGGCAATCAGGCGAATCGGCGTTTTGCTGCCTAGGCTGCGGGCCATGGCACCGACAATTGCATTTGGCTGTGCGTTCCATGGCAGGGCGGTATCGCCCTGAGCAAGCTCAGATTCGTGCGCCTGATACATGAATGAAGGCAGCTGCGATTTTTCCTCAACACTGCCAGGGGCTGTGAGCTGGGCAATCGGCATTATTTGAACGGGCGCTTCGTCCTGTTGCAGGTCAACATAAGACAGAACGCAGTGGGTTGTGCCTAAGTCGATCCCCACACTGTATTTATGTTCTTGAATGTCTTGCATTATAACTCTACCTCAGCAGCAGCAAGGATACGCGGATCATGTCCTTCTGCCATTTTAGGTAAGTGAACGTCGGTGACTTTCCAGCCGCGGTGAATGAGTGTGCCAGTAAATGGGGCGTTGCCGACAACATTGCCAGTCAGGCGGACTTCAGAAGCATTGAAGCCTTCTGGTAAAGTAACACGGCTTTCTTCTTCTTCACTGCGTACCGGGACAAAACGGAAGTATTCATCCAGCACTTTCTTTCCGCCTTCGTGAATAACACGGGCTGCTGCGCCAATTTCAGCATCAGCAAAACCTTTCAGATCTTCCTGCATAAAGTCGATAAAACGTGCTTCTTTTTGCAACAGAGAAAGCAGTTGCAATGCGGCATCCGGGGTTGCAGTTTTCAACTTCGACTCAACCTCGACAATCTTTTCTACTTCTACAATTTTCTCGACTTCGACAATCTTTTCAACTTCGACTTCTTTCTCAACGATTTTTTCAACTTCTACTGTTTTGCCTTTCTTTGTGACATAAAGCAGCAGAAGAATCACAACAAGGGCAGCCAGCCAGGCGTGTCCCATATCAATCGTGGTTGGCATTGCGGATAGATCCACTGTCATTTTTGAAAAGTCTAAAGCCATATTCGTCTTCTCTTTGTCCGTGACAAACTGTCTTATTGGAAAAATTTGGCCGAATACTAACACAACACATTGCTAATATTGCCAGTGAGTACGCGATTTTTAGCGCTATTTTCGTGAGAAACAGTTCCTTAGGTTACTTTGCAACCAAGTCAATATGACAATTTTCTGTCATTGGCTGCATGACCTTATGGTATGTTCGCGAAAACCCGGGTGTAAATCGAACTGTGGCTGGATTTTCCGATACCCCACCTTCTTTTTAGTCTATTTTTTGACGCTTTGTGGAACCGAAGGCAGGTGCGGATTTAAAAAGAGCGCAAATTGCATTGCAATATGAGTTGCAAGTTGCGACTCATGACAAAAATGACCGTGCAATTTAAGGATAATCCAGTACAGATTTAATTTCGGTCAGGTTTTCTTCAATCCAGTGTTTATTGATCGCACCCCAATCAAGTATTTCATAACGCCCAATCCGGTGGCGCTCTCCCTCTGTTTGTTTAAACTCACAGGTAATATCCAGATCTGACAGACTTTTTATCGTGTCCTGAGCTGTCCGTCTGGGCATACCGGTATATTCAAGCAGAGCGGGCACCGTAGCAATGCCTTGATCAATGAGATGGGCGACATAGAGGCGCCGGTAAAAGCTTGATTTTGTTTTGCTGATGGACATGGCTGTGAACTGAACTCCCTTTCATTGTCGGCATGTGGATGCAGGTTAACACTATTCCCGGTGGGATGAACAGGCACAGAAAAGTGTCAGGTCTTTTTACAGGTTCCTGCGCGTGTTTTTGAACACTGACTTTAAGTGATTGAAAAACAGAAACCGAAAAAGTTGGCGCGATTAGTGCATTTATAAACATAGAAACCAGGCTCGTATCCGTTCTCATCAGAGTTCAGGCTGAGCCAACAGGATTTCGATGTGTAGAGGGAAGCCTTTATCACTGCTCCAGGGCTTAGGGGAAGCGCTGAAACTTCGCAGGGATAAAAGGATAACTATAAAAATGATGACAAAAATAACTTTCAACTGGCCACCTTCGGGTGGCTTTCTTTTTTTGACTGGTTTTCTGCTGTGAGCGGACCAGGTATCGTCATTCTTGCATGCTGAAGATGCTGGTATACAATACATTGTTCTTTTCCTGTCTGCCGTGACGATGACAGTGCAGGCTTGGCTTTAAACAATAAGGAAAATCGTCTCTGTTATGAGCAAATTGACGGCACCGGAATTCAAAATCGCGTTTCTCCATCCCCGATACTGGCCGACTTTGCTGATGATTGGCACTATGAAGCTCATCAGTTTACTGCCATACCGAATTCAGTTCTGGATGGGCAAAGGGATTGGCCGACTGGCGATTAAACTACTGAAAAAGCGTCGTTTTACGATTGAACGAAATCTTGAACTTTGCTTCCCTGAGATGTCTGAAGGGGAACGTGAAGCGCTCATTCAGCAGAATATCGATAATGCCGGGCTGGCATTGTTTGAAACCGGGATGGCCTGGTTCTGGCCGGAATGGCGCTTCAAACGTCACGTTCGTTTCGAAGGCGTTGAATATCTGGATGAACTGGAAAAAGAGGGCAGAGGTGTGTTGCTGGTCGCGGCACATTCGATGAATCTGGAAATCGGTGCGCGTGCATTTGGTTTACGGGCTCCGGGGGTTGGCGTCTATCGCCCGAACAACAACCCGTGCTTTGATTATTTTCAGTTTCATGGCAGGGTACGGTCGAACCGATACATGCTGGATCGTAAAGATGTCAAAGGGATGTTCCGCGCGCTCCGTGAAGGAGAGCGTGTCTGGTATGCACCGGATCATGACTATGGCCGCCGCCGTTCAACTTTTGCGCCTTTATTCGCAGTCGATAAAGCCTGTACGACGACAGGGACCAGCATTCTGGTCGATGCGACTCGATGTGCCATCGTGCCGATTGCCATTGTCCGCGATACGGATGACGGTATGTATACCCTGAAAATTTTTAAACCACTGGAAGGCTTCCCGCATAAAGATCCGGATGCGGCGGCAGCATTTATCAATAAAAATGCTGTTGAACCTATCATTATGGAAGCGCCAGAGCAGTATATGTGGTTGCACCGCCGGTTTAAGACCCGCCCGGAAGGCGAGGCCTCCCTGTATTAACAGATAAAACTGTCAAACGAGAAAACAGCCCGTCTTTGCGGGCTGTTTTTCTATCAGTGGATTGTGAATATCAGTCTGTCAGTGTGCCAGTCTGGTAATCACGAATGGCTTGCTCAATTTCGTCCATGCTGTTCATTACAAAGGGACCATAATGAACAACGGGTTCATGAATCGGCATGCCAGAAAGCAAGAGCATGCCCGTATCTTCTGTGGCCTTGATTGACAGTCCTTCTCCGGCATTCAGGATCGCCAGCTCACCGGCTTTTGCAGCTCTGCCATCAATGTCAATTTCGCCTTGATAGACATAAAGCATGGCCTGAAAGTCTGGGTTCAGGCAGGAGTTTAACTGGCCGCCGGCAGCGGTTTGCCAGTCTGCGATGGTGGTTGGCACCCCGGTTTGCTGTAATGGACCTGTGACGGTGTCACCCTCAATAGTCAAATCACCTGCGATGACCCGGATCAGATTGTTTGGGCCCAACTGCTTTTCAGCAATGACGTCGGACTGGAAATCATGGTATTGGGCCGGCTGCATCTTTTTACTGGCTGGCAGGTTAATCCAAATCTGGAAACCATGCAGCTGACCGTCGGTCATGATTGGCATTTCACTATGGATGACCCCTTTACCGGCTGACATCCACTGAGCACCGCCATCTTTTAACTCGCCCCGGTTCCCCATGTGATCCTGGTGCTGAAAGTGACCTTTGAGCATGTAGGTCAGGGTTTCTATTCCGCGGTGCGGGTGTGGCGGAAATCCGCCGACATAATCTGCGGCTTCGTCGGATTTCAGTTCATCCAGCATCAGGAAAGGAGAAAATGCGGCATTTTCGAACCCGTGGACACGCTGAATTTTGACGCCATCTCCATCAGAAGTCTGGTGTGTGCGAAGGATGCTTTGAATTTGTCTGATTGCCATGATTGCCTCCAAATTTCTGGTTCCGGCCGTGGCCGGGAGTTACAGAAAGTGTACGTCGGCTCTGGGAGGCAGAACAGTTGAAACCGACGAACAGCTTATTAGAAAAAATTGAATAAGAGGTGAGGTGCTGACGGAAAAGTCGTGCAGCGTCAGCAGGCTAACTGTGAAGGCGGTTTTGAATGCGTTGCCACGCTTCGCAGGCCAGACGGAATTTCTCCGTGTCTCCTCCGGGTCTGTCGGGATGCCAGCGAAGGGCCAGTTTGCGCCATTGACGGCGGATTTGTGCCGGACTGGCTTCCGCAGTCAGTTCAAGTATGGCCAGATCCTGCAGCCAGGAAGCATTGGTTGTCACACTGAGGGTTCCAATATGCTTTTGGTACTGTTTCCAGAACGAAGACAGAAGTTCGCGGATTGCATTGGCGTCTGCTTCGTAGTTTTGCCAGTCCAGATAATACTCTCTCAGCGGATCGGCTGCATCGACCTGCTGATGACCTGAATTGGCCATGAGCTTGATGTCCATGGCCTGTGCCTGCAGCCATTGCTCAGGCAACAGCATATCCTGAAGCTGGTAGAGAGCATTCATCAACAGGAAGTTACGTTTGAATAAATCCTGCTCGGGAACGTCGTCCAGCGTGTTGATCAGGCCTTGTTGCTTCAGCGCATCTGCCATCGTGTGGACCATCCAGCCATCATGCTGCTTTTCCAGTAAACCTAAAATTGACCAGATGAGTGGGTTTTCCGGCTGATCGTCAGAAGGGCGCTCGGGCAGTGTCATTCGGTAATTCCGTCAGTGATATAAACGAGTGAGATGTGTCGAACAGTCACCGGGACGGTCAGACTCTTGCACTCTAGCAAAGCCGGCAGCCAGACCCAAAAAAATCAGTGGCTTGGTCACAGATAGGGGAATCGGTGTCACAGCATGACGATTTTCATTGCATGGAATTGAAAAAGCCGGGCTTTTCAGCACCGGCTTGTGGAGATCAGACGGATGGAGGTGTGAGTCTTATTCGACGGTTACACCATAATATTTTTGCACACACTTGGTATAGTCACCTTTTTTCAGCGTGGTGTGTGCTGTCTGGTAACCTGATTCAATCCGGCAGGCAAAGCTGCTGCCACCCGGGTTATCCGGGTAGTAACTCCAGTCATTTTCCCAGTACAGGCCAAATGTATTGTCACCCGTTTTCTTAAACGGTTTCATACCGGCGCAGCCTAACTGTTCATCAGCAGGAACGGGAACGCCCAGCGCAGCAGCATGACCCCGGTAATACTGAATTCGGTTCACGGACTGCGGTTTTTCTGTTTCCAGCGTACATTCAATGCCGCCGTTGATGATCATGGTTGTGACACCAAAGCCCGGGACACGTTTTTCGGCAATGTCTGTCGCGGTTGGCTGCCAGGTGCCGTCAATGACATGCAGCATTGATGGTTTTGGCGGTTGCGGGTAAACAAAGAAGAATACTGCAGAAGCCAGATTCAGCCAGCTGTTGGCGACACGATCCGGATCCTGAAGCAGCACGTTCACATCATTGAAGATGAAGTCAGAAAACGGACCGTAGTTATAGTGATATGACAGCTGTTTTGCGCCGCGGCCAAAGTATTTCACATAACTGCCGTCAGGATTTTTACCGCAAGGCCACTGTTCTGTCTGCCAGTTCGTCGCTGCACATTCGCTGTTGTAACCACAGGAGTTTGCATCATCAGAACAGCCGGCTTCGCGGACAAAGTACAACCCCTGGCGCCATTCTTCATAGGGTGAATGCGGGTTGTGTGCACCGGTTTCCTGAGTGAAGTGAGCAAACATGACCGCCAGTGATTTCGCACAGATTGCATCAGACTGAGCAGCACGCTCATCCGTATATGTGGCGCAGAAACCTTTAAATTTGGCGACGGCTTTCAGGAAATTGGTGTAGGTGTAGGCCGTGTTGCGTTCCGGAAACAGTTGATCCCATTTCTGTTCATTGATCAGGGACTCAACACGTTTAACATTGTCAGGGTTGGTGGAAGCACCGGGAACGACGGCTTCAACAACGGCATTATCGCGGGTGCTGATTGATTCGAACACCTTGGCAAATTCAGGAGAGCTGGTCAGTTCGGCTTCACGGGCATCCAGATAGGTTTTGCTCATGATGTAACTGCCATCCGGGTTTTGCCCGATGATGCCGTTGGATGGTGTGGGATCTGGGGTTGGATCTGGATCCGGTCCTGGACCCGGATCCGGGTTGTTGTCAACGCTGACCCATTCCCAGACGCCGGTACCCGGTGTTGCATCCGGCGCTTCGCCCTGGGTCCACCATTTGGCTTTATAGATTTGTCCGTTGTAGGAAACATGATCGCCGCCGACATAGGTCGCGTTGTTTGAATATGCAGGGTAGGACGCGACAGTCGTACTTGTTGTCAGCAGGGTGTTCACCTGTTTCCAGGCATCTCCCAGATGAGCATCGGGTGTTTCATTCTCCGTTGTCCTGAGCGCTTCATAGGTGACGCCCTGATAAATTACCTGTTCTCCGGCCTGATACACGCCGTTTACGCTATAGTTTGCAGTTGCAAACACACTGGCAGAGAAGAGCGCACCGCTGACCAGTAAGGTCCTGAGCGCCCACTGAGGGGACAGTTTTTGTTTCATGATTGGTTCCTTTCGTGCAGTAAAAAACCCGGCAGTCAGACCGGAAAAATAGACTGCGTTCAAGGTATCGATTATCAAGATTTTGTCCTGATGGGAAATGACAATTTGCGATTGGATTCAAGGGGAAATCATGCAGCAGCGGTGCTGTTGCCGGGAAGTTGTGATATTGAGCTAAAACTTAATTGTTGTTGAGTAAAAAGTCGGATCGTTCCGGAATCAATCAGGAAGGCTGGGAACCTTCCTGAAGGCTGGCTTAGATTAATCGCGGAAATTATCAAACTGGAATGGTTTATCCAGTTCTTCCGAATTGCGAACCAGTGCCATCGCGGCTTGTAAATCATCCCTTTTCTTGCCGGTGACACGTACTTTGTCGCCCTGGATGGATGCCTGTACTTTAATTTTTGAATCTTTGATCATTTTCACCAGTTGCTTGGCGACTGGTGTATCAATGCCTTGTTTGAACATGGCTTCCTGCGAGAAGGTTCTTCCTGAATGCACAATATCCTTGGTTTCCATGGCACGGGCATCTACACCACGTTTAGCCAGGTTTGCACGAAGGATGTCGCGCATTTGCAGAACCTGGAATTCAGCTTCGGCTGAAATTTTGACAATCTCTTTATTCAGGCTGAATGAAGCTTCAACATTGCGAAAGTCAAAACGGGTATCCAGATCTCGGTTACTGTTATCCACCGCATTTTTCAGTTCAACGGTGTCGACTTCAGAAATGATATCAAAAGAAGGCATGGTTTAATTCCTGCTCATCAGTGTTAATGGGCGTTTTTATATCATAAAACGCTGACTTAAAGGTAGTTGCGCTTGGCTGAATTAGCGATTTTGCACCGCAGCAGCCAGCATTTGAATCATGTCGACAGTATCTTCCCAGCTGATACAGGGGTCAGTGACAGACTGACCATATGTCAGGCCATCTTCCAGCCCTTGCTCCAGTGACTGGTTGCCTTCAACAATAAAGCTTTCAGCCATAATTCCGGCAATATGACGGCTGCCGTTTTTCAGTTGCTGGCAGATATCTGCGGCAACGTCTAACTGTCGCTTGTGTTGTTTCTGGCAGTTGCCATGGCTGAAATCAACAATCAGCCGGGTAGGCAGATCATAGTCTGCAAGCGCATCACAGGCCGCCTGAATGTCTTCTGCATGGTAATTAGGCATTTTTCCGCCACGCAGAATGATATGACCATACGGATTACCGGCTGTCTTATAGATAGTCATTTCCCCGTTTTTAGCCGGGGAACAGAAAACATGCGGTACCCGGGTGGCGCGAATCGCATCAATCGCGATTTTTACATTGCCGTCCGTGCCGTTTTTAAACCCAACCGGGCAGGATAAGGCTGATGCCATTTCACGGTGGATTTGTGATTCAGTGGTGCGGGCACCAATAGCACCCCAGCTGATCAGATCGGCAATGTACTGTCCGGTGATCATATCCAGGAATTCAGTCGCGGTAGGCATTCCCATTTGGTTGATGTCGAGCAGCAGCTTTCGGGCTTTATACAAGCCAGCCACTAAGTCCAGACTACCATCCAGATGGGGATCAGAAACCAGACCTTTCCAGCCCACGACGGTACGCGGCTTTTCAAAGTAAGTTCGCATGACAATACAGAGTTTATCTTTGTATTGTGTTTTCAGCTCAAGCAGACGACGGGCATAATCCAGCGCAGCTTCTGTATCATGCACAGAGCACGGACCGACAATGACAAGCAAGCGCTCGTCCTGACCGGTCAGGATGTCTTCAATTTCTTTTCGGGAGCGGTCGACGTGTTCGGCGATGGCATCTGAGATTGGGTGAGCAGCTTCAACTTCGTCAGGAGAAGGCATCCGCCCTAAACTGACAGTACGAAGTTCATCGGTTTTTCTTGGCATAATCCGCCTGCTTTCAGGTATAACATTGTGACGCGTAAAGATAGCTCAAATGACCACAGGAATAAACCAAACGTTTCATTTCACTTGCTTTTATCGCGTGTGTTTGTACGAGTTTGAGTAAATGAAAATTATTCATGTTGCCGGAAAATGATGTGATGGCATGAAAAGGGATGATGTTGCTGGTTGATGGCATCACAATGATTAAATATAGCAAGGCTGGTGGAGAAGGATGAAGGAGAGTCGGGACATGGAGATGTCAAAAGAGGTTTTAGCCGGTTTGTCGGATCAGAAGATGGTGACACGTTGTGCGCAGATGGATGCGACAAGGGAGCAGATGGCTCAGTTGGAGTTCATCGCGATGGATGCTTGTATGGCTGACATCGGTCTTCATTTGTCTGCATTCGGTCAGTCAGATGCTGTATGTGAGATGTCTGCTGTTGAGACGGAACGGTTTGAAAAACTGGTACAGGTGTTGTCGGACTTCGCCCAGAAGCGGATCGCGGCAGGGCACACCAGACCCGTTTTCAAAATTATATTCAGTGGTGCAGAAGCGGGTGATCCTGTGGGTCACATTGATGGCCAGGAAGCAAACCCGCTGATGGGTGTTCGTGGTGTGTCACGGTATCTCCGTCCTGAGTGGGCGAAGTTATTTGTGTTGCAGTGCAATCTTATCAAGCGCCTGCGTCTGGTCACGGGTGATTTGCCGCTGGCGATCGTGATTCCGTTTGTCCGGACATACAGTGATGCTGCGTCCGTACATGACTTACTCGCGGAGCAAGGACTGTTCAGGGGAAAAGCCGGGCTGCAGGTACATTTCATGTGCGATTTACCGGCAAATGCCTTGATGGCCGATAAATTTCTGCACTACTTTGATGGCATGGTGATCAACCTGGATCATCTGGCGCAATTTTCGCTGGCGATAGATCCGGGGAATACAGCACTGGATTATGCCTTGCACAATAACGATGCGGTGATATTTCTGGCTCAGCGAGCTTTAAAGATGAGCCGGGATGCGGGCAAGCCTTGTGAATTTACTGGCCGGGCGGTCAAAGATTCTGAGCCCGTTCGTCGCTGGCTGATTGAGCAGGATGTGAGTCGGGTGATCTGCGGAGACTGATTCGTTGAAATATCAAAAAGGAGCCTTGAACCGGCTCCTTTTTTGATTGGATCCAAATGTCAGGATGAGCAGCTGATTTCCAGCGTTTTTCCCCATTCTGGTGGCTTGGCTGCGAATTGTTCGAACGCCGGATGCTCATCAAAAGGTCGGGCAAGTACGGTCAGTAAATTTTCTATCATGCCGTAGTCTCCTTTTTCAGCCTGCTCGATCGCCGTTTGGGCCAGATAGTTCCGCAGGATGAATTTCGGGTTGTGCATGTGCATGAGCGCAAGGCGTTCTTCGTCGCTTTGCTGTTCCAGCGTCAGGCGTTTGGCATAGAAGCTGAGCCATGTCTGAAGCGGCGCAGTATCACGGATGATTTCAGAAAACAGATGGCTGCTGTCAGCCAACTGACTGGCTGGGATCGAAGTCAGTATCCGGAAAAACAGTGTGTAGTCCACGGCCTGAGTTGCCAAAAGATCGAACATCTGGCTGAACAGTGCGCTGTCTTCGTCATGCCGCTCCATAATCCCCAGCTTGTTTCTCATTCGGATGCTGTATTCCTGCTGCAGCCGGGTTTGATAACTGTGCAGAGCCGTGTCAATGGCTTCTTTATCCAGCAGAGGCGTCAGGGCATAACCCAGTGCCGACAGATTCCAGAGCGCAATTGAAGGCTGCTGATTAAAGGCGTAGCGTCCGGTGTAATCGGAATGATTGCAGATAAAACCCGGCTGGTAGTCATCCAGAAAACCATAAGGGCCGTAATCAAAGGTCAGCCCAAGCACAGACATGTTGTCTGTATTCATCACCCCGTGAGCGAAGCCAACGGCCTGCCAGTCCGCAATCAGCACAGCGGTCAGATCGACAATGCGCTGGAACATGGCCGCGTACGGGGAAGGGTGATCACGAAGATCTGAAAAGTGCTGTTTGATCAGATAATCCGCCAGTAATTTCAGATCCTCATGGCGCTGGGTGTAAAACAGATATTCAAAGTGTCCGAACCGCAGGTGGCTGTCGGCGACCCGGATCAGGGTCGCGCCTTGTTCTGCTTTTTCACGGTAAACCGGGGTGTCGCTGACCAGAACGGCCAGTGCATGGGTCGTCTGGATGCCCAGACCTTTCATCGCGGCACTGGCCAGATATTCACGGATGCTTGATCGCAGAACAGCCCGTCCGTCTCCCATGCGAGAGTAAGGGGTTTGTCCCGAACCTTTCAGATGAATGTCCCATTTCTTTCCTGCTGACGTCAGTACTTCACCCATCAGCAGGCCACGGCCGTCTCCCAGGTCCGGATTGTACTGGCCGAACTGATGTCCGGTGTATTTCATGGCAATGGGTTCAAAGCCCGGTAATTCATCATTCCCTGTGAAAATGTCGGCAAAGTACGGCGTGCCTGCTTCAGCCGGATCCAGTTCAAGCAAATCGCAAATCACAGGATTGACGCTGACCAGAGAAGGATTATCCAAGGGTTGCGGGGTAATGCGTGTCCCAAAATGGCTGGGTAATTCACTGTAGGTATTGTTAAAAATCAGTTCGGTCAGTTTACGCATGCCTGGTGCCATAAAATAAGGGACGGGTGGACTGCCAGTAAGGGTAACAACTTGCCGTGAGTAAACAAGGGACAAAAAGTAGGGCTAATTGAAGCAGATGGCGGGCCTCCTCTGAATTAAGCATAGAAGAGGCCAACCGGACTGTCAGTGGTGAGACCGATTGAACCGGGATTAGTCAATTGCTTCGATATCAACAATCTTCGAACGGTTCATGATAATTTTCCAGCGCTGAATTTTGGGTTCCTGATCTTCATCGCTTTCACAGGTAATCAGGTTGATCAGATGACGTTTTTCAACTGATTCTCTGGCAACCTGACCATCCCGCATGACATAGATTTTTTGCGAGCCCTTTTCCATCAATGTCGACAGAAATCGCAGATCAAACAGAATGGATTCTTTTGTCTGCTCATAACCTGTCAGAAATTTGGTTGTCGACATCCTTGTGGTGCTTTTGTAATGCAGGATCGTTTCTTCTTTGGCTGAAACCTTATGCTTGCGCGCTTTTCTGACATTATCTTCCAGGTCGTCAAACCGCATGTACTCGAGCCACTCAAGCTGTCTGCCAATTAGTTTGTTACTGTTACTGTCGGAAAACTGCTTCCGCCATTTGGGTTTACCTTTTCGGACCCAGCGCCAGAGCGCCTGTTTGAGGTCGTCTTTAAAGACTTCACGGGCAGCATAAATCACGGAAAGGACCAGGATGAAAGAGGCAGTAATGTCCCCGAGTACACCGCGGGCCTCAATCAGCATGATGGTGACAAAGATCATCACAAAACCTGCTGCAAATCCGGTCACCACTTTTTTGGTCGTGTTGCCGAGAACGGTGGTGTTCTCTTTCATAGTCACCGGATATTCAATCAGACGGCGCAACAGCCGCATTTTGTTCGACATCCGCGTTGGATCGGCAGCAGCACGCTCAGAATTGTAGTTGTTCGTCAGGCGATGCTCAGATTCCGCATCGCAGAAATCCAGAAACAGGCTTTTGATTTCACCATAGTTTTCTGTCCGGGGCAGGTGGGCGACCAGCGAAAGAAAGCGCTGCTCAGTAAACCAGGATAGGTAGTTATCAATGTTCTGGTAGTATTTCAGCAGTTCTTCATCGGTTGGCACATTCCTGCGCAGCCGTTTCAGAATCCCGCCGGAAATGCTGGCGACTTCTTCCAGTTCTTCTGTGGTCCGCTCTACTTTTTCATCAAGAAGCTGGTGAACAGTTTCTTCCAGGGCGACGGCATACTGGTAAGCAAATAAACTCAGACTTAAACGGTACTGGCCCGAAGACAGGTTGCCACGGCTGGCGAGGCGGCTGTGAACCAGAGGCAGATGATGAACATCACTGAAGTAAGTCCGCTTGCCGTGAATGACATTATGATAGAACTCATCTTCAGACATGATGTTGGCGTTCAGGCCAAGCTCACCGGGAATGAAAAGAAAAACATCAAGCTGACGGTTTTTGGCCTCATGAATGACATGAGACAGTTTCAGGTTATGGCCATCTTTCTTTTCAACGGTGATCACTTTACAGATTTTCCTCGCAATTGGGTCGGTTCAGGTAATTTTAGTTGATGCCGCCGTTAAATAGCACCACTTGACAATAGCTTATGGCACGACAGCATGTTTTTTGTTCAGAAAGTCTGTTTTTGGTCAGGCAGTCTGAATCAACATCACGTATAATGCGCGTTTCAAAATAGCGTGCTTTCTCCGGTGCCGCATCAGCTTTGTGTCAGAAGTTGTATGAGCAGGAGAATGAGGCGGACATTCGCCGGATTATTTTACCCTGAGAGTGACATATTTATGATTAAAATTGGTCAGTACAACACGCTGGAAGTCGTGAAAGTTGTAGATTTTGGCGTGTTTCTGGATGGTGGTGAGGATTTCGGTAATATTTTACTGCCTAAATCGTCCGTTCCTGAAGGTACAGCTCTGGGAGATAACCTGGAAGTGTTCATCTACTTTGATTCGGAAGATGACATTATTGCGACCACGAAACAGCCGCTTGCCCAGGTCGGCGATTTTGCACATCTGAAAGTTGTAGGGATTTCCGGTGTCGGTGCTTTTGTTGACTGGGGGCTGGAAAAAGACTTACTGGTTCCGTTCAGCGAACAGCGTCGCCGCCTGGAAGCCGGCCAGATGATTATGGTCCGGGTCTATACAGACAAAGCATCCGGTAGAATTGTCGGTTCGATGAAATTTAATCGTTTTCTGGATAAAACACCGCATCATTATCAGGTCGGTGATGAAGTTCAGGTGGTAATCGCTGAAGTTTCTGAGCTTGGATATAAAGCGGTAATCGAAGGCGAGCACTGGGGGCTGCTGTTCAAAACGGAATCCTTCGGCAAACTCTTTGTCGGAAAGCGTCTGAAGGCATTTATCAAAGAAATTCGCCCGGACGGCAAAATTAATTTATCCCTTCAGAAAGCGGGCAAAGCCAAGGTTGACGATATTGCAGATAAGATCCTGACGGAACTGGCGCGCCAGGGTGGTTTTATGCCGCTGAGTGATAAATCGTCTCCGGAAGAGATTTTTAAAGTTTTCCGCACCAGTAAGGCAACGTTTAAGAAAGCCATTGGGGGACTTTATAAGAAAGGCGTCCTCCTGATAGAAAATGACGGTATCCGTCTCAACGATAATTGAAAAGACTGCAACTCTGATTTAAGCCGGTGATAGACACCGGCTTTTTTGTGACTTCTGCTATTCCCTCTTTTTCATAATCAGCGTATGTTTATGTCAATTCGGTGTTGCTGACGTTTCAATTTCTTGAACGTTGAGCGACCCCTGTCGTGAACCCCGAAGAGTTCAGTGGTAAGGAACACCATTGACCGTCATATTTGTCAGGCTCCCATCCAAGGTTCTTTTCAACCTGACAACACAACATGTGACAAGGAATAAATATGCAAGGAATGAAAATGAAAGCACTGGCAGCAGGCATCGCATTGATGTTTTCTGGTGCCACTTTTGCAGCTGATGTTCCGGCTGGCGTAGCTTTAGCGAAGAAACAGGAAATTATCTGGGGCGTTGGGACTGAGGTTCCGACACTGGATCCGACGATGACCACAGATGATTCCAGCAGCAAAATTATCAGTGATCTGTTTGATGGCTTAGTTTCAGAAGATACTCAAGGTAATTTAATTCCTGCACTGGCAACCCATTGGGAAACTTCGGCAGACGGGAAAACCGTGACCTTCCATTTGCGTGACGGGGTTCAATGGTCGAATGGTGAACCACTCACGGCTTATGATGTGGAATACAGTTTCAAACGTAATGCCGATCCAGCTTCAGCTGCGCCTTATTCATGGTATCTGGCCACAGCGAATATTCTGAATGCTGCTGAAGTTACCGACGGTAAAAAAGACAAAGATACTTTAGGTGTAAAAGCACTGGATGCAAAAACGGTTCAGTTTACGCTGACTCAGCCAACGCCATACTTTGTGATTATGCTGTCTCATCCATCGACTTTCCCTGTGTATCGTAAAGCGATTGAGAAGTATGGTGACAGCTGGACACGTCCGGAACATATGGTGAGCTCGGGCGCTTATACACTGACGAACTGGGTTGTGAATGAGCGGATTGATCTGGTCCGTAACCCGAAATACTGGAATGATGCAAAGACCGTCATCAATAAAGCATCATATCTGGCGATTGAAAATGATACTGCTGAGTACAACCGTTATCGTACTGGCGAAATTGATATTACTTCGACTTTCCCGCTGGAACAGTATAAGCAAATCAAGAAAGATCGTCCGGATGAATTAGTGACAATGCCGTCTCTGGCAACTTATTACTATCTGTTCAATCTGGATCAAAAACCATTTGATGATGTCCGTGTTCGTAAGGCGCTGGCTTATGCGATCGATCGTGATGTCGTCACGAAGATTATTCTGGGTCAGGGCCAGATTCCGGCCTTTGGTGTGACTCCGCCAGCCGTCGCCGGTTTTGATGCGCCAAATCTGCCTTGGGCGAATTTGACGCAAAAAGAACGGAACCAAAAAGCTCGTGAACTGTTGAAAGAGGCGGGTTATACCAAAGACAATCCGCTGAAGTTTGAGCTGGTGTACAACACCAACGAAGCGCATAAGAAACTGGCATTGGCGATGATGTCAATGTGGAAGCAAAGCCTGCCTGTAGAAGTGGATCTGGCGAATCAGGAATGGAAAACTTTCCTGCAGAAGCTCTCTCAGAAAGACTTCAGTCTGGCTCGTTATGCGTGGGTTGGCGATTACAATGAAGCCTCAACCTTCCTGTCTTACTTTGAAAGTAAGGGGATGAACTATTCAGACTGGGCGAATAAGGCTTATGATAAGGCGATGTCGAATGCCTTAGCTGCGAAGACTGATGCAGAACGTAAAAAGTACTACCAGGAAGCTGAGCGGATTTTTTCAGAGGATATGCCTGCGATTCCCGTGTACTTCTATACGAAAACTGTCATTAAGTCGCCGAAAGTGGGCGGATATTCAACCACGAACGCTTCTGCATACCGCTATACTCGCGATCTTTATATGATGAAGTAATCATGTAAGGAGAGACATATAAAAAGAGCCTGGCATGCCAGGCTCTTTGTGTTTCATTTTCAGCATCACTCAGGAATTAAGCTGATGCACTGCATACGGGACAGGAGGGCTGCTTCATGAGCTTCATTTCCTGCCAGTGCATGGTCATGGCATCCAGCAACAGAATTTTTCCTGTTAACGGCGTTCCCATGGCTGCGATCACTTTAATGGCTTCCATGGCCTGGACCGCCCCGATGATCCCCACCAGCGGTGAAATCACACCCGCTTCAACACAAGTCAGGTTTTGTTCGCCAAATAAACTGCTCAGGCAGGCGTAGCAGGGCTGATCGTCCTGATACGTAAAAACGCTGACCTGACCTTCCATGCGAATTGCGGCCCCGGACACTAAAGGGGTTTTGGTCTGATGACATAAACGGTTCAGTTGATTGCGGGTCGGCAGGTTGTCGCTGCAGTCCAGCACCAGCGTGTGTGCTTCGATCAGAGACAGCAGAGATGCATCATCCAGGCGTTCGGCAATGGTGTGAATCTGGCTGTGCGGGTTAAGCTGTTCAAGTGCCAGTTTCGCCGATTCAACTTTGAGCATGCCGACAGTTGCATCATGATGCAGTACCTGACGCTGCAGGTTAGACAGTTCGACTCTGTCATCATCAATCAGCGTGACTTGTCCGGCACCGGCCGCGACCAGATACTGGCTGGATGCACATCCGAGGCCACCAGCACCCAAAATCAGAATTTTTGCCGCTTTCAGTGCTTCCTGACCCTCAAAATCAAACTGGCGCAGTATGATCTGGCGGTTATAGCGAAGCATTTCCTGATCAGATAATTCTTCCATTCCGGACTCCTGCTCGTCGTTTACTTAATACAGCGTGGCGTTAAATGGCTCGATCGTCACGATCTCACCCGGCTGCACTTTGCCGCGTTCCTGTTCAAGAATCACGAGGCAGTTGGCCTGATGCATTGAGCTGAATGCACCGGAGCCCTGATTCCCTGTCGTGGCGACCTCAATCTGGCCTTGCTCATTCACATGATAGATGCCGCGCTGGAAGTCGGTCCGTCCCGGGCGTTTCTTAAATACTGTGCCGGCAATAGCTGGCAGTCGCTGAGGCGGCTGATACTGGCTGTGACCAGACAGTTGAGCCAGCATCGGCTGAACGATCTGATAAAACGTCAGCATCGCTGACACTGGATTTCCCGGAAGCCCGCAGAACCAGGTGCTTTTGATTTTTCCGAACGCAAAAGGTTTGCCCGGTTTCATGGCGATCTTCCAGAAACCGATTTCGCCCTGTTGGGTCAGGATGTCTTTGGTATAGTCAGCTTCTCCGACACTGACGCCCCCGGAAGTGATCAGGACATCCGTATCGCTGGTGGCTTTTGTAAACGCGGCATTTAACTGAGCCGGATCATCCGGAATAATACCTAAATCCAAGACATCGCAACCCAGTTTTTCCAGCAGGGCACGGATACCGTAACGGTTGCTGTCATAGATCTGACCGGCAGCCAGGGGCTCACCCAACGGGCGCAGTTCATCACCGGTCGAAAAGAAAGCGACTTTCGGGCGTTCGAAAACAGGAATGTTTGCAACGCCGAGCGAGGCGATTAACGGCAGCTCGCGTGCTGTGATGCGGGTGCCTTGCGCTACCACGACCTCACCGAGTTTGATGTCATCACCAACCGGGCGAACATTGTCACCAGCTTTCGGTTGAATCAGGAAGCGGATTTGATCGCCGTTGGCTTCTGTTTCTTCCTGCATGATGACAGTATCCGTTCCTGCCGGGAGCTCTGCGCCCGTCATGATACGAATGCATTGTCCGGGCTGACAGGTGCCATCGAACGGTGTACCTGCAAAAGACTGACCACTCAGAGTGAGGGTATCTGTACTGTCTAAATCAGCACGTTTCAGGGCATATCCGTCCATTGCAGAGTTTGCAAACGGCGGCACGTTCACTGGCGATTTAAGATCGGTTGCCAATACACATCCGAGTGTTTCTGACAGTGGCAATGTATTGGTTTTGCTGATTGGTTTCACGACAGCCAGCATTTTTTCAATTGCAGTTTCTACTGGCATCAGACCAGGTGCGTCACAAGAACCCATTTGCTAATCCTTCAAGCGTTATTCTTAATTGCTGACTATTATGACAAAAAATTCTCGGTTGAACGAATTACCTCAGCAAATACGAGGTGTAATTGTTAGCAAATACAGGTATCCTTCGGGCTCAGTGTTTACTGGCAAGGCAGAACAGGCTTGAACATCAGCCTGAGCCAGTTGGAGGAGAGAATGACAGCATTAAGCGAATCAGCATTGAAAGTCCGTCAGGCGCTTGAGTCTCGTGGACTGGAAACCCCGATGACAAACAAAGTTGTCGACAGTGCCGAGAAAAAAGAGCGCATCGAATATCATGTCCGCGAAATTCTTGAGTTGATGTCTCTGGATTTAACCGATGACAGCCTCATGGATACGCCAAAGCGTATTGCCAAGATGTATGTGGACGAAATCTTCTCTGGGCTGGATTATGCCAATTTCCCGAAAATCACAGTTATCGATAACAAAATGAACTGTGATGAGCTGGTTCGGGTGAAAGATATTACGATGACCAGTACCTGCGAACACCACCTTGTCACGATCGACGGCAAGGCGACCGTTGCTTATATTCCGCGCGGAAAGATCATCGGTTTATCCAAGATCAACCGAATCGTTCGGTTCTTTGCGCAGCGCCCGCAAGTTCAGGAGCGCCTGACGCAACAAATTCTTGTGGCTCTGCAAACGCTGCTGGAAAGTGATGATGTTGCGGTCAGAATTGATGCCACACACTACTGTGTGAAGGCGCGTGGTGTGATGGATCAGACCAGTGAAACCACGACAACTGCTCTGGGTGGTATTTTTAAACGCAACCCGGCAACCCGAGCTGAATTCCTGCACGGATTGCGTTAATCATTCTCAAAATTTTTCAAGATGATACATAGGGAAGCCAATGTAAGCGATGCTTATGTTGGCTTTTTTTATGGTACCCACTTCCACATCTGCAATACAAAATTACTAAATTCACACCAAAAACAACGTGAAAATCGTCAATGATTGTTTGAGCGGGTTCATGATGATGCCTGCTGCGTGAACTTCAGTGATTATCAAAATTTGAACACTTCCCGATTGTGCATTTGCATAAACTTTAACTAAGCAAAGACAAAAAAATTTGGTCTCCAGTGGAAATTTTATCGCGTTGTCATGGATGAAATACACAGCGTAGAGCAGATGTTGAGGTTGTCTGATTATGGGTGGATTAAAAAGTTACAGGGTGACACATAAGCCGGTTTTTCAGGGCGAATGGTTGACTGAAGTGCTGAAGCTTGGTTCAGCCGGAGTCTTGACGGCCAGTCTGATGATCTCGCCAATGGTGGTTGCGGAAGAGGGGGGAAGCCAGTTGCTTCCGGCCTCCGGAGCGATGGTGTCTGCGACTCTGACGGTGCCAAAGTTAGGACGACAGGGTCTGGATTCAGTGCCGCTGACCAGTACCCGGGTGATTTGTCCTTCACAATCCGATCAGCTTTGCTTTCCCGAACAGCTGCAAAAGTTCTATGCCAGCCAGGATTTTATGCCAGCCTGGCAGGATACAGCCGTTGCGGATGAATTTATGCAGCAACTGATGGTGCTGGCAGAAACGCAGCGAGTGCCGGGGTTACCCTTACGCATCAATGAGTTGAATCAACTCCGTGATAAGCGCGATCAGCGTGGTTTTGATTTGCTGGCGACTGACACTCTGTTTGTGTATCAGGCGATGATTCATCAAATACAACGTGACCCCAGTACTCTGTACCGGCCTGCGGACTTTACGCTGTCGATGAAAGAGATCCAGGCTGCTTCAGGCGTGAGTGCACCTGTAACACTCAGTTCAATTAAACGATTACGTCCGGTTGACTCAAACTTTTCAAGTCTGGTTTCTCAGATCAATCAGCTGGAACAGTTAGCACCTCATGGCGTTTATCTGACCGGTCGGCCAGCGGTTCAATATGGTGCACCCATCCCGCGTGGAGAAAAGCTGATCAAAATGCTGAATATTTTCGGGGATCTGTCTGATCAGGATTATTCAATTCTGATCTCCGCTGAAGCCGGCAGTGTAGCAACCCGGGAGGCTGCAGTCGTGAACACTGGCGTGGTGCATGCAGCCATTCGTCACTTTCAGCAGCGCCATGGTTTAAACGATGATGGGGTTATCGGGCCGGAAACAGCCCGGAATATGGCGCGGTCATATCAGCAGGTTGCTCAGCTGCTGGCGCTGAATATGCAGAGAAACCGGGTTATTCGCCGCGATAATCACGGGGAGATCCTGCAGGTGAATATTCCGGAATTTATGTTGAGAATTCTGGGTGACAATGACGTTTTGTTTGAATCGAAAGTCATCGTCGGGCGCAGTGAACGACCGACTTACCTGTTTTCTTCAGCCATTAACCATATGGTTGTGAATCCAACCTGGAATGTCCCTGAAACCATAAAAGAAGAGGATGTCATTCCGAAATTGAAACAGTCGCTGAATTACCTTGCGAACCATAACATGCGGATCGTTTCGCGCAGAAATGCCAGTGAATCGATTGATCCCAGCCAGATTGACTGGAGTACAGTGTCAGCCAAGAGCTTTCCATACGAGTTTCAGCAAGGCGCCGGGCCCAACAATGCTTTAGGGCAGGTGAAGTTTATGATGCCGAACAGTTACTCGATCTACTTGCATGACACACCTTCCAAGCGATTGTTTAATAAAAGCAAACGTAATTTCAGCTCCGGATGTGTGCGGGTTGAGCGGGCGCACGATCTGGCACATTTTCTGCTGGAGCGGCAACATGCGGGTCAGAGTGCCAGCTATGAAAAACTGCTGAAAAAGCGTACGACAGCAACCATTAACCTGAGAAAAACGCTGGCTGTTGACTTTATTTACCGCACGGCATGGCTGGATGAAAAAGGCCAATTGCAAATCCGGGATGATATTTACGGCTATGATGACGATACATCAGTACCCGCTGAGCATGATTACATTGCGATGAGCCGTTTCCGCTGAGCCGGAGATACTGATTTCTTCATGTGCCCTGTCTCATACAGGGCACATGTCGTTTCAATGAATTTTCTGTGTCAGGGCGGCAGATACACTTGAGCCATACATGTCAGGTTGCGTAGAGTATAGATTGTTTTGGTCTATACCAGTTGGTGATGTGATGCAATCGAATCAGCACAGTTCGTTTTGGTTTCAGGAAGCTATAGCGCGTGAATCAAACGCGACCGTTCAGGCATTGGAACAGGATATCCATGCAGACGTATGTATTGTCGGTGGCGGGTTTACCGGATTGTGGACAGCAATCCAACTCAAACAGAAACAACCATCCCTCAATATTGCTGTGATAGAGAAAGATCTGTGCGGCAGCGGTGCTTCGGGAAGAAATGGCGGCTGTATGCTGACCTGGTCGACAAAATTTCTGAGCCTGAAAAAGTTGTATGGTGAAGCAGAGGCGAAGCGTCTGGTGAAAGCATCGGAGCAGGCCATTGATGAGATTGAGGCATTCTGTCAAGAATTTCAGATTGACGCTCAGCTGAGACGGCATGGCACATTATACACCGCCTCAAACGCTGCACAGCTGGGTGGACTGGACTCTGTACTGAATGAGCTGAAACGACACAGTATCAGTTCATGGCAACCCTGGACAAAGGCAAAAGTACAGGCTGAATCCGGCTCAGCGCTGCATCAGGAAGGGCATTTTTCTGAGGCTGCTGCCAGTGTTCAGCCCGGGCTTTTGGTCAGGGGACTCAAGCGTGTCGCTGAAGAGACCGGGGTTGCCATATATGAAAGGACGCCGATGACCGGCATAGAAAAAAAACAGCAGCCTGTCTGTATCACGACGCCCAAGGGAAGGATCCGAGCCGGAAAAGTGGTGTTAGCACTGAATGCCTGGATGCCGTCGTTATTTCCGGAATTTAAAAATAGTGTCGTTCTGGTTTCGTCGGACATGATGATCACCAAGCCGATCCCTGAAGAGCTGGCGAAAACAGGACTCAAAGACGGAAAAACCGTGATCGATGGACGGACATTTGTTCACTACTATCGCACGACACCGGAAGGCAGACTGATGCTGGGCAAAGGCGGCAATTACTTTTCGTTCGCAAACCGGATGTCAAAGGTGTTTGACGAACCCAGCCGTTATCAACAGATATTAAATGCTGCTTTTCATCGTTTTTTTCCTTCGTTCCCGCTTGAGCTGATTGATTCAACCTGGACTGGGGCGTCAGATCGTTCGGCAACTGGGATGCCATTCTTTGGCCGCTTAAAAGAGAATCCGGACATTGTTTATGGCTTGGGATATTCCGGAAATGGTGTCGCGCAAAGCTGGATGGGAGGGCAGATTCTTGCTTCACTTGTTCTTGGCGAAAACAACACCTGGACACGCTCAGGTCTTGTCTCGGGTCCGTTAGCAAGCTTCCCGCCCGAACCCCTGCGCTGGTTTGGCGCTTTGATCATCAGAAATGCGATTCGCAGAAAAGAAAAGGCGGAAGATCATCATCGCCGGCCACGCTGGCTGGACTGTCAGCTGGCTAAGCTCGCAAGTTCAGCAGGAAAAGCTGATAAAGGATAATGGTGTCATCTTTTTCAAAAGCAGGTATATCAACCTGCTTTTTTTATTCGTCACCTTGCAACTTGATGCTCAATCCGGTTGCTATTGAGTTGATTGTTTTCCATTCACCCGGCCCGTTCAAAGTGTAACAATCATTAATAATCAAAAAAATAAGCATTAAAACCCAAAAATAGTTAATAGTGCGGGTTTTAATTCTGTTATATTGATTATTTTGTGGAATTAAACACCAATTCATTAGTTAAAAGTAAAATTTCAAATTTGGGTGTAAAAAACACTTCCTTATAAATCAATAACTTATGTTGTTCGTATTTTGTTCTGTTTCTGTTAAAGTTTGCAGTGATTTAGTTTGTAATTTATAAAATGGGCCGGATATATGGATACATAACTACCTCAACGAAGAGAATAATTATGAGCAACAAAGGAAATGGGACGCTGATGGGGCACCCTAAAGGTTTGTTCCTGCTGTTTGGTACTGAGCTTTGGGAGCGTTTTTCGTATTACGCGATGCGCGCCATTCTTGTACTTTATCTGACAGATAAAACAGTCAGTGGTGGCCTGGGATGGTCTACTGAGGATGCCCTCAGTCTCTATGGTATTTACACCGGTCTGGTGTATATCGCACCGTTGATCGGTGGTTGGGTAGCGGATAATTTCTTAGGTCAGCGCCGATCGATCATTATTGGTGGTGTGTTGATGGCGTTAGGCCAGTTTACGCTAGCTCTCCCGCATTCTATGGTTGGCCAAAGTGCCACAATGGCTTTTTATCTGGGGCTGGCGCTGCTGATCGTTGGTAATGGTTTTTTCAAACCAAACATCTCAACTATGGTTGGCGATCTGTATCAAGAGGGCGATCATCGCCGCGACGGTGCTTTTACGATCTTCTATATGGGGATTAACCTGGGTGCACTACTGGCTGGTATCATCGCCGGAGCGGCGACATCAGCTTACGGCTGGAAAGCCGGCTTTGTCGCTGCTGGTATCGGTATGGTCCTCAGCCTGATCATTCAGATGGTATTTGCAGAAAAACTGCTGGGCGATATTGGTAAGGTTCCTGCAGCAAAACGTGCTGCTGCGATGTCTTCATCAGGTAAAAAACAACCTCTGACGCGTAAAGAAATTGACCGTCTCAAAGTCATTATGATCATGGGTCTGTTCGTTGTCGTCTTCTGGGCCGGCTTTGAGCAAGCGGGTGGTCTGATGAACATTTACACGCAGGAATATGCAGACCGTATGATTGGCAGTTTTGAAGTGCCAACAGCCTGGTTCCAGTCTCTGAACCCATTCTTTATCATTACCATGGCGCCGCTTCTGGCTTCCCTGTGGGTGAAAATGGGTCCTAAAGAGCCGAGTTCGCCGATTAAATTTGCGATTGCTCTTTTCCTGCTGGCCATTGGTTTTGTATGTATGGTTGGTGCTGTATTGCAGCAGGGCGGTGACTTGTCTGCGAAGACGTCCATGCTGTGGATTGTTGCAGCCTACTTCTTCCACACGATGGGTGAGCTGTGCCTTTCTCCGATTGGCCTGTCAATGATTACAAAGCTGGCTCCGCTGCGTCTGGCCTCTCTGATGATGGGCGTCTGGTTTGGCTTTAACGCTGTGGCCAACTATGTTGCCGGTATGATTGGTGCGCATGTTGGTGAGTCCGGCCCTCTGGCAATCTTCGGCGGTATCGCAGTGACTGCTGCAGCTTCTGGTCTGATTCTGGTGGTGTGCTCAAATCAGCTGATTCGCTGGATGCATGGCGCAGAAGGGAAAGCCGCGAAAACGGTTGACGTTTCTCCGAATGCGAAACCTGCAGAAGCTTAATCATTCTTCATGATGTATTTGAAACGGGAGCCTGTTGCTCCCGTTTTTTTATGGTTTGAATCTTCTGAAATACTCTCTGATTTGCGACTTACTTCTCATTTGTATTCGATTTCATTCACGTTGGTGATATGCGCAGATGGACATAGAATCGAATCGTCTGAAAAATAACCTTTATTCATCAATGTTCGCTCATTTTGGCGAAGTTCAGCGTTTGGGGAAAGGTCTATGAAGAAGTCGTTTTTATCGTTACTGGTATCGGCTGTCATATTGTCGGGATGTGGCGGTTCAGGTGGTTCCGATTCAGATGAAACGATAACCGTGAAAGTGGTTGACGGATACTTGTCGAATGCGGAAGTCTGCGTCGACAGAAACATGAACTTTATCTGCGATGCAGGTGAGGTTTTATCGAAAAGAACGGACGCGAATGGTGAAGTCAAAATTCAGACAAGTGATCAGAAATATCCACTGATTGCCCGGATTATCGCGGGAGAAACTTCAGACAGCGATCATTCCGGTTATGTCTGGCAGAATGCTGAATTACTGGCTGGCGCCGGCGAAGTTTTGCTGACACCGTTTTCGACGCTGGCCCAGATGAATCAGCAGACTCTTGACGAATTCGCCGCCAGCCTGAATCTGGATCCGGCGCTGTTGAAAAATGACTATGTTGCGTTAAAAGCCTCGAACCCTGAAGCTAAAAAAATTCATTTGTACGCCCGGGCGATGACCAAAATACTGGGTGAAACGCTGGTATGGAATCAGCCGGAAACTCAGAAAATACAAATTCAGGCCTTAAAATCTCATATCCAGACGCTGGAAAATAATAATGTGGATTTTGATACGGTCACTCTGGTCGTCAATAAAAAAGGAGAGGTGACGCAAACGGAGCGGGTAAAAGGTTTGAAACCTTTTCTTGAAAGGGGTGAGCCAGTTTTCCTTGAGTTTCCAAATATAGGTGTCAGGATTCCTCATCAATTAATGTTTGAAGCGGGAAAAATCACGAGCAGCAGCATTGGCTTTATCGCAGATGATACTTCTTATCGTGTGTCAGGCATGACGATGACTGTGGATTCAAAACCGGCAGTGACCGCAAAGTTCCTTTATCTTTCCAACGACTTTGCTGTGGGGAATTTGTTCTACGATGCTTCAAAAAAACTCCTGGCGGTTTGGCAAACAAAGGCAACTTTCCAGGAAGCCGGCACGCAATTGACAGCAGATGATTTCATTGGCAAGCGGTGGTATCACTTAAGAGATCTTGCTGAGTTTCAAAATGATGTTCCGCCGATACCAGCGCTGACCCAACTGACCTTCATCACAGACACGACGGTCATGGTGAAACCATTTGGCGAAGCAGAATTTCAGGCGAGCTGGAGTTTTGAATCAAAGATGACGACGCCTGCGCCTGATAAGCCGGCACTGCCGTACCAGACTATTAATATTCAGTTTGGCGATGCGCCGCAAAATCCGAAACTGGGGAATGAAACTCAGATGGTGATGTCGAGCTATTTGGCGAGAGATGAAGTCATTTTGCTCGATCAGGAGCATGAGAAAGCCCCTTTGACCGTTATCCTGACCTCAAATGAAGCCCTGGCGGAAGCCATGTATAAAAACTGGAAGTAATCATTTCATTGAATTGACTATGACGAACGGGTGAGAACTGCGGTAGGGTATTGGAGATTTGATACTTTACCTACCGGGTTCTCACTTTTTTCAGACAGGACAGCATGATGATTGAACCTCAGCTTAATATTCGCCCGGCACAACCTTCTGATGGACAAGGATTGAGCCGGCTCTTGGTGCAGCTTGGCTACGCGGTTGAGCCGAAGCGGATTGAACGGATGATTTATGTTGCCGATTCAGATCTTGAAACGATTGTGATAGCAGAAATTGAAGGTCAGCCGGTGGGGCTGATTTCAGTGATTTATTTTGATTATTTTCCCACAGCAGAGCGCTATGCGCGTGTGACTGCACTGGTTGTGGATGATGATTCCAGAAATCAGGGTATTGGCTCAGAATTATTGGCATACGCCAGGCAGAGTGCCGCAGAGCAGGGATGTGCTTGCCTGGAAGTGACCAGTGCTGAATCTCGTGAAGTCGCTTGTCAGTTTTATGAAGATGCCGGTTTCCAGCGTACCGGCTTTAAATTTATCATGCCTGTCATGAAAACAGACGGATGGTGCTGCTTCTGTAATCGCCATCATTAATATTGTTGAGACGCTCTATTTTCAGCTACCTTTGAATGACACCTGTGAATTGACTTTGTTTCATTGCACAGGCTGCTTCGAAATCACGACCTTTCATTTATCTTTTCCTCAGAGCGGCCGCTTCATATTTATGTCGGTGTGCTTCCTCGTTTAGCCAGTAAAGGCAGCCGGATAATGACGAATAATATGGTTTCATTTGCGCAGAGCGGTATTTTTTGTGAATTAACCATGAAATAATTATGGTAATTCATGTGCTTCTCTTATTCTGAACCATCATTTTATTCTCTATTGATAGTCGAGTTAATTATTTTTATTGGGTGTTTCACGAATATTCATCTGTTTCAGCTTCATAAATACTGATAGAAGCATTTTTTCGACTCACTTCAAAAAAATCCTCAAAAATAAATAAACACAATCTCAGAATTTTTATTCACTCTTGTGTAGCTATGTTTGGCTTTTCCGCTTATATCAATATAAAGATGAGACAGAAGTGAACCTTATCAAAAGGCAGAGTGCGCTGTTTTGGTCTTTAATCAAAAGAGGTAGGGCTGAGTATTTATTCTTATTTTCTGATTAAATAGCTGATAAAGATATGATTTCTGTTTTATAGATAGTTAACTTTTTATGTTGAAAGTGTGATTTTCAGCCCTTCATGCTGTTTTGACAGCTTGCTGAACAAAATCGTTGCATATATTTTGTTACACATTGTTTACAAAGAGGAGGGTGAGTAGTGAAACGTGCATGTCTATTCATCGCTTTGTGGTTATTTCCTGGTGTGGCTATGGCTCAGGTTCAGGCTGATGACGAAAGGTTAATCCGTTCACTGGAAGAACAAGGGATCATTTGTGAAGGTCTGACTTATGCCGAAAAGCAAGAGGCACTCAGGATTTATCTGAATAGAAAAGCCATTTTGAAAGATAAAAAACAGAAAGATAAAAAGCAGACAGAAAAAGACACAACAAATTCTTCAGATTCATCAGATATGGCACAAAGGAAATGTATTTCTCCTGAGTAATCTCTGATTTAACTGCGTTGTTAACAGCCGGGTACTTTTTGCTCGGCTGGGGTTTTGACAACTTCACGATGGAAAATATAAATAAGGACAGTAAATGAAACACATGAAGAAAACATTGTTGGCTTCAGCAATGTTCACTTTGTTCAGTGGCAGTGGATATGCGCAAACACCTGTGGACATGGGTGTTGTGAACGAAGATAAATTAATTGAAATGCTGGTCAGAAATGGGGTTGTTGATGCTGGGGCATCTGAAGAACAAAAACGCCATGCTCTGGATCAGTACCTTGAAAATAAGATTCGCTCAGGATTTAAAGGCGACGCTCAGTTTGGCAAACAGGCACTGGAAAAACGTGCAAAAGTACTGAAAACGATCCAGAAAAATAAAGGCATGCAACGTGCAAATATTTTTGCATTGGATGTCAGCCAAAAACGTACGGATAAAGTACTTGCGCTGTTGATCGACTTCCCGGATCTGCCGTGGAATGACAATAAGCTCACGAAAGAACATACAGAAATGCTGTATGACAGCTATGAAGCTGCTCACTATCAGGATCTGCTGTTCTCGGGCACAGGTTATACCGGTCCGAACGGTGAGAACTTCATCTCAATGCGTCAGTACTATGAGCAGGAATCTGGCGATACCTACTCTGTGATGGGTCAGGCTGCCGGTTGGTATCATGCATCGAAAAATGCTGCATTTTACGGTGGTAACTCACCGACGACCGACAATGATATGAACGCTCAGGAGCTGGTCCGTGAAGCACTGAACCAGCTGGCACAGGATCCAAATATCAATCTGGCGGATTACGACGTCGAAGACCGCTATGACTATGATGGTGATGGTAACTATCGCGAGCCTGATGGCGTGATCGATCACCTGATGGTCTTCCATTCATCTGTCGGTGAAGAAGCCGGTGGTGGTGTCCTGGGTAAAGATGCAATCTGGTCTCACCGTTTTAACCTGGGTCAGCCTCATATTCTGGCAGGAACGAAGAGTAATGTCCCTGAGCGTTTTAACGGTCAGTACGCAGCTTTCGATTACACCATTCAGCCAATCGATGCAGCCGCGGGTGTGTGTGCGCACGAGTATGGTCACGATCTTGGCCTGCCTGATGAGTACGACACGCAATATACCGGTAAAGGTGAGCCTGTTTCATACTGGTCAATCATGTCTTCGGGCAGCTGGGCCGGTAAAATTGGCGGCACGCAGCCAACAGCATTCAGTTCTTGGTCGAAGCAGTTCCTGCAACAGTCGATCGGTGGTCACTGGGTAAATGATCAGCAGGTTTCTCTGAGCGATCTGGAGAATTCACCACGTGAATTCACACTGTTCCAGACAACAGATACCAAACTGCCGAACATGGTGAAGGTGACACTGCCGAACAAACGCATTGAAACCCTGAAACCATTTGAAGGCCAGTACTCTTTCCATTCCGGCAAAGGTGATGATCTGAAGAACAGCATGAGTCGTAAACTGGTTATTCCTGCGGGTACCAAAGTTACGCTGAAGTTCAAAACCTGGTATCAGATTGAGAAAGACTATGACTTCGCGCGCGTGTTGATCAATGGTCAACAAATCAGCGGTAACATTACCTCAATGGACGACCCGTATAAGACTGGTTTAGTGCCTGCGATTGGTGGTGATTCCAATGGCTGGATTGACGCTGAGTTTGACCTGAGCCAGTGGGCTGGTCAGGAAGTTACCCTGGGCTTCGACTATGTCACTGACGGTGGTCTGGCCATGGAAGGTATGTACCTGGACAACCTGGTTCTGGATGTTGATGGTGCAGTGACAGCCATTGATGATGGTGAGTCGGGTTCTACCTTTGCCTTCAACGGTTACAAACTGTCTGATGGTTACCACGATGCTGCGCACTATTACCTGCTGCAATGGCGTAGCCACACTGGTGTCGACGAAGGTCTGGCAAACATCAAACGTATGGGTCAGATCATGACATTCGAACCAGGTCTGGTCGTTTGGTATGTGGATGAGTCTCTGACTGATAACTGGGTTGGTAAACACCCGGGTGAAGGTTGGTTGGGTGTTGTCGATGCAGACCAGAATGCACTGGTTTGGGCGAACTCTGGCCAGGCTGCACAAACCCGGTTCCAGGTTCGTGACGCGGCATTCTCGCTGAATGATCAAACACCGCTGCGTCTGGTCGACAGCACAGGCGATGTACTGGAAGATACCAGCCTGATTGGTAATGCAAACTTCTCTGATGCAGAAGATTACACTTCACCAACAGTACCGGATGCAGGTCGTAAGCTGACTGAGTTTGGTCTGATGATCGATGTGGTACAGCAAGGTCAGAACAATGAGTTTGGTGTTGTGCGTCTGTCTAAAGTCGGTTCTCAGAACGAAGCGCCAACAGCGAGTTTTGAGCTGAAAGTAGATGGTCTGTCTGTTTCTGCGAAGAACCTGAGTGTTGATACAGACGGTGAAATCATCAGCCACCAGTGGGATTTCGGTAACGGTAAATACAGCAACGAAGCTGCGCCAAGCTGGCAGTATCAGCAGGCGGGAACTTATACCGTAAGCCTGACCGTGACTGACGATAAAGGTGCGACCGATACTTACAGCTATTCTGTCACTGTTGAAGTGCCCAATGCACTGCCGGAAGCCAACGCAAGTTTCTTCCATGTTGGTCGCTGGGTAACTATGTGGTCAACCAGTACTGACAGCGATGGCCGTATTGTTGATACAGAGTGGACGCTGCCAAACGGTAAGATCAAACGTGGTCGCTTCTTCACTACTATCTTCCCAAGCTACGGCGATCATGAAGTGACGCTGAAAGTGATGGATAACGATGGCGGTGTAACGAAGAAAGTGATTCAGGTTCACCTGTAATTCATGATTCACTGAATTCCTGTAATGTTGAGCGCAGCCGAAAGGTTGCGCTCTTTTTTTTATGTCAGTGCTGTGTACTTGTTTCTTTCTCAATCGGTTGCTGACGCAGAGAAAAAGCAAAGGTGTACCAGGTTGTTGCGGCAGCCAGACTCATCGCCAGGCACGTTGCGATTGCCGCACCCTGCATCCCCATTGCCGGAATCAGCCAAAAGTTCGCAGAAATATCCGCAATCAGGGTCAGGATCCCAATGATAACAATGTTGCGGCCATAGTGACTGTACTGTAACCAGGTTGATGCAAATCCGCTGAATCCCCAGATCGCGTAGGCTGCAATCAGCCAGTACAGTGTCTGCTCCGCTTGCTGAAAATCATTCCCGAAGAAAGATAATAACCAGCCTCCGAAATAAAGCTCACCGGCCGCCAGTACGAGAATCGACAGCGTAATGATTTTCTGTGCCCGCCAAAACAAGGCTTTTGCCTGTTCCGGGTCGTTATCCATTGTTCGTCCGATCAGCGGCAGAAAAATACCGGCAATGGTCACCTGAGCGACGGGTAACAAATGCGCTGTGGTGGCCGCAGCAGCAAAGTGGCCCACTGAATTTTCATCCGCAAGGATTTCCAGCATGAAAAGGTCTATCTGGTTTAAAGCCATGGTGATGAGCATGGTCAGCATCATCGGGACGGACCAGCTCAGCAGCTGCCGTTTTTCTGCAAGAGGTGGAATCGCCTGGGTTGAGTCGATCAATCCCAGCGTCTGTATTTTACGCCATTGCCAGAAGGTAATGCCGGCCACTGCAATCCCTCCGGATAAAATCACCTGCCATAATTCCACCTGGCTGATGGAGATCATCAGAAAGGCAACAGTACCTGCTTTGATCAGGGGTAAGCCGATCCGCCACGGGAGATTTGATAACGCCAGCATTTTGGCTGACTGCAATACCCGGCTGAATAATGCGCCGCATGCTATCAGCGGGATGACGAAAGAAATCAGCATCAGCGGATGATGCTCCGAGAGATCAGTTTTGCCCAAATGCAATACTCCACCCAGATAGGTTGCGGCAATGAGCAATACAGAGAGTAATAAAGCGATGCCTGTGTAAAAGCGAAGGAAAGACAGCACGTAGCCCCGGTTTTGATTCTCAATGGCTGCTGCGAGAATGCGGGGGGCAATTCTGTCCCCCCCCAGCAAAATGATGACACTCGATAACACCGCAAAAGCATAAGCCACTTTGTAGTCACCGTATTGGTGAGCCGGTAATGCATGGCTGAGTGTCAGATTAAACAGATAATCAGCGATAAAACCCAGGACCAGGCTCGACAGCATGATCACAAAACCTGATCGCAGATAGCCGGAGAGGGCACCCGTTTTTTCAGAAAGTGAGTCCATTCAAATGTTTCCGGAGAAGTGATTGAAAATTATAAAATGAAGTTTAAACCCAGATCGCCCGGAGATGCAGGAATCAAAGTGCTTTGATTGACGCCAGTTCAAGGAAAACTGTTTTGTGCTCTGCATTCTGTGGGCACGAGAGGCGTCCTCGGCTGGAGGAATCAAAAGAAACCGCGAAAGAGTTGCCGAGAACTGACAAAGGCTGACCCGGCTGACCAGACACCTGCCAGCGGATATGAATTCAGGCATTTAAAATGTCATCCAATACAAACTGTTAAGTCCGCCTGAATATGTCAATATAAGGCGAGTTTGCAGACAACCGGCAGGAGAAACGCGTGAGTAAAGTAACGATTGAGCAATGGAAGATGTTTGTGGCTGTCGTTGAGGAAGGTGGTTTTGCGCAAGCCGGTGAAAAGTTATTTAAAACACAGCCGACGGTCAGCCATGCCATCCGTAAGATGGAACAGAGCCTTGAAAAGTCGTTGTTTGAAGTCAAAGGCCGCAAGGCGATGCTCACGCCTTTTGGCAACAGTTTACTGCCACAGGCGAAACAGCTGGTTCAGCAGTCCCTGATGCTGGAAAGACTGGCGGGCAGTTATCAGGACAAAATTATTCGTGAAGTGTCCGTGGCGATAGATACGCTATATCCCAGTGAGGCCTGGCAGAAAGCTGTTCTGGCTTGTCACGCCCATTTTCCTGAGGTCAATCTCAGGCTGTACGAAACCTGTTTGTCCCGTGCATCAGAACTGCTGGAGGACGGGACGGTGCAGCTTGCCATGACGAGTAAACTGCCGTCGAATACGCTGTCGCAAAAGGTCATGGTCATCCGGAAAGCCGCCGTGGTCAGTTGCCATCATCCGTTAGCCCGTGCCAATGCCTTATCGGTGGATGATCTGATCGGTCATTGCCAGATCGTGGTGATGGACGGCGGGATACGAAACAATACCAGTACCGGCTGGTTGGGCAGTCAGCAACGCGTGACGGTTTCCCACTTCCATGCAGCAAAATCGGCAGTTGAAGCCGGGCTGGGTTATGCATGGTTGCCGGAATGGATGCTGGCCGGAACAGATGCAGAAGGTTGGGTCAGACTACCGCTGAGCAGCGGGGCGGAGCGTGAGATTCAGTTACAGCTGGGGTATTTCCCTCAGTTTGAAAATGATGCTGTGATTCAGTTTCTGTGCCAGCAACTGTGTCAAATCAGTTGATAACATCTATAGATAAACCAGAAATCATTCATTATTTTTTATCGCTGTCTTTGCGTACCTTTGTCATCACAAAGTCGATATCAATCACACGCAGAGGGAATGATGAATCTTATCCAAGACCTGAACTGGCGATATGCCGTCCGCCGTTTTTCTGATCAGAAAGTCCAGCCTGAGTTGATCTGGCAACTGTTAGAAGCTGCAAGACTGAGTGCATCTTCGTACGGACTGCAGCCTTATCGTCTGCTGGTCATAGAATCTGAAGCAATCAGAGAAGCTTTATTACCCCATTCCATGGGGCAGGATAAAGTGCTGCACAGCTCTCATCTGATTGTATTTGCTGCACAAACGGCTCCGGCGAATGAGCTGGTTGACCGTTATGCTCTGCGAGTATCGGATGCCCGACAGGTGCCGTTGTCCGATCTGGCTCCCATGGTGAATGCGTTTAAAGGTGCACTGGCTTCACAGACGGAACAAGAGCGCCTGGCGTGGGCGCACCAGCAGGCCAATATTGCCCTGGGCCAGTTTCTGGCTGCCGCCGCGGTACTGAAGGTTGATGCCTGCCCGATGGGGGGGTTTGACGGCAAAGGATACGATGAAGTCTTAGGGCTGACCGGAAAAGGGCTGACAACCTCTGTGATTTGCCCGATCGGCTACCGGCATCCGGATGACGCGACTGCCCATCAGCCCAAAGTCAGAGTTCCTGCTGAAATATTCGCGCATTGGGTGAGATAAATGTTCAGGTTACTGAGTATTGAGCCCGCGAAATGCGGGCTTTTTATTTTCCGTGAGGTTCTGAGATGAATCGCCGGAGGGCGAAGTTAAATGGTCGCCGTCGATTCAATTAAGATGGCATCATGGCGCCAGTATTCGAGATCGCAGTCAATCAGGTTGCCATGCTGGTCGTAGTTGATTCGCTCAACGAACATGGCCGGGGTCCCGGACGTTGCACGCAGATGATGGGCGGTATCTGCCATCAGAGATGTCGATCGGACCCTGAATCGGGTTTTCGAATAAAGCACCCCGTACTGCTCGCGATACGTTGTGGTGAGCGAGTCGGTAATATTGTGCTTAAACAGATCTGGAAAATGGGTCGGCGAAATAAAGTTTGTCACCACAACGACGGGCCGTTCATCCAGAAAGCGCAGCCGGTCGATCCGGTAGACTTCGGTTAATGGCTCGACATTTAATAATGAGGCCGCCCTTCGACTGGCCGGCACTCTTTTCGCCGATAACAGCTCAGAGCGTGGTTTCCGGCCTTGTGCTTTTGCCATCGCCGGGAAGTCGGTGGTGTAGGTTGGGTCGTAGCGTAAAGGGTCGGGTGAGACAAACCAGCCGCGGCGGTCTTCACGGTAAAGCTTGCCTTCGGCTTCCAGTAAAGCCAGTGATTCACGCAGCGTGACACGCGTGGTGCTGAAAGACTCCGCCAGCTTACGCTCAGCAGGCAGCTTGTGTCCGCTGCTGAGCAGTCCGGCATCAATCTGTTCGTTGATGGCTTCCATGATTTTTAAATATTGCACTGTTTCTGTCCTGTTACCGGCTGCAAAGAGGCTCAGCCGGTTCGCTATGATATAAGGCTAATCACGTGTCGTCATTAGCATAAAGAACGTTCAGCGTTTCCGCCATGCCTGGGTGTACTGATCACTGAGGCGATTTGCCGCGACATGAAGGAGTTTCACGCCCGCCGCGGTGATCAGAATCATGACAGCCATCGCTGCTGCGGGTCCGGTTTGTCCGGCATCATCCATATTCAGTACCGAGACGGATGCGGGCATCGTGTCGGTTGCATACAGAAACACAATGGCAGACGTTGTGGTCATGGCATTCATAAAGAGATAAGCGGCTATCTCCAGAATTGCGGGCATACAGACCGGCACCGTGACCTTCAGAAAGGTTTTGAACTGAGGGACATTCAACGAGGCTGAAATGGCTTCTATCTCAGCCGGCAATTGTTTCAGGGCCGTGATTGCTGTCATATGGCCCACGGTGTAGTAGTGAGTTACGGTATTCACGATCAAGATGGTGAGGGTACCGTATAGCCAGGAAAGCGGATTATCACTCTGATTAAAAAAGAAAATATAACCCAAGCCCAAGACCATGCCCGGTACGGCCATGGGCAGAATTGCCAGCATTTGCATCAGGTTCCGTAACGGAGCGAAGCTGCGGCCTTTTTCAATACAGTAAGCTGAAGTGAAAATCACCAGTGTCCCCGTTACCGCGACACCAGCTGCCAGTTTGAGTGAGTTGAAATATGGGGCCCACCCATAAGTACTGAACTCGGCAAAGTTGTAGTTGTTGAGACTCAGCGTGGTGTTCCAGGGCCAGAATGTGACCAGGGAGCCATAGACCGCCATGCCGATGACAGTCAGCACAGCAATGGCAATCAGGGAACAAAACAACAGGCAAAGGTTGTCGCGAATCGGGTTAGGTTCGGGCTGGTACGCCACTGAGCGGGCATCAAACAGGTTTTGCTGTTTTTTCTGTACCCAGCGATCACCTAGAAATGCCAGCAGTGCGGGCAAGAGCAAGACGACAGAAGTTACTGCACCCATGGCAAAGTTTTGCTGACCAACCACCTGTTTGAAGATGTCTGTTGCCAGCACGTTGTACTGCCCGCCGATCAGTTTTGGGACGCCAAAGTCACAGACCACCAGAGTAAACACAACGATCAGGGCACTGATCAGTCCGTATTTTGCGCCTGGCAGGGTGACCAGAAAGAACGTGCGAACCGGAGACGTGTTCAGTGCTTTGGCTGCTTCATAGAGTCTTGCATCTGATGTTTTTAGTGACGTTGTCACAATCATCAGTGCATGCGGAAAGGTCCAGAAAATCAGGCCGATGGCAATCCCAATCGGGCCGTAAATGCTGTGTCCCATCAGCAGTTCCTTGGCGATGCCCTGATTGCCAAAGAGATAAATCAGACTGATTGCAGGTAACAGAGACGGCGCCAGAATCGGTGCAGAACCAATCACAGTAAAGATGCCTTTGAATGGCATACAACTGCGGGTCAGGGCATAAGCGTAACCAAAGGCCAGCACACCGACAAATCCTGTCACGACCGCGCCAATCAGAATCGTGTTTTGCAAGGACAGCCATAAGGAAGGCGAAGCAAAATATGCTGCAAAGTTTGTCAGACCGACAAATTCACCATCGGTATTCTGGGCACTTTTTTGCAGCATGGCCAGTAAAGGGGCGACGATAAAAATGCCCATCAGGCCAGCAAAGAGCACCAGCAGGGCACCCAGCGTCAGATTATCGCGGCCGAGACTGTGCCGGAAACGAGAAACCGATTGCATCAGACCGGATGAATTCACATCATGCTGTCGGGTCAGTTGAGTCATGGGAATATCCTGTTTATCGGTTCTGACGGTAAATCTGGGTGTGTTTTTCAGCAATGTGCAGATGCAGATAGTGGCCCCGGCTCAGGCCCAGATTCCGGATTTCACGGATCGGCACATCGACTTTAATCATCGGAAGCTGATAGGCGCCCTGAAGCTGGCAGTCGGCTCGCATGAAGGTGCCCTGAAATTCGAGATCTTCAACCCGAACCAGCAGGCTGCTTTCACTTTGCTCGCCGGGCGGCAGAAAATGTAAATCTTCCGGACGCAGTCCCAGTTCGACCTGCTCTCCGCGTCTGAAATCAGCCGCTGGCAGCGGCAACAGAGACTCACCAATCCGCATTTGATGTTCGCTGACCACGGAGGCTGGCAGAAAATTCATCTGTCCGACGAACTCCGCCACAAAACGGGATGCCGGGTGCTGATAAATTTCCTGCGGCGTGCCGACCTGCTCAATGCAGCCGTGGTTCATGACTACAATACGATCGGCCATGGCCAGTGCCTCTTCCTGATCATGCGTCACCATAATGGTGGTGATCCCCAGCTGGCGCTGCAGGCGACGGATTTCTTCACGCAGATGCGCGCGCACCTTGGCATCCAGAGCCGAGAGGGGTTCATCAAGCAGTAATAATCCCGGTGATAATGATAAGGCACGAGCCAGCGCAACCCGCTGTTGTTGTCCGCCGGAAAGCTGGTTGGGGTATTTGAGTCCGGCATCGGGCAGCGCAATAGTTTCCAGCCAGCGGGAGACAATGGCGTCGACTTCAGACAATGATTTTCCCTGATTCCGTAATCCAAGGCTCAGGTTCTCGCTCACGGTCAGGTTCGGGAATAATGCATAGGACTGGAAAACAATGCCGAAGTCGCGTTTTTCCGGTGGCAGAAAAGTAATGTCATGTCCTGCCTGTTCTATGGTGCCTGAACTTGCCAGATCCAGCCCGGCAATGGCACGAAGCAGTGTGGTTTTACCGCAGCCGGATGGCCCCAGAAAACAAATGAACTCGCCTTGATTGATGGTTAACGAGATGTTTTGCAGGGCGGTAAACTGTCCAAACTGTTTACCGACTTGTGAGATTTTCAGGTAAGTTTCCATAGCTAAACTAATTCTCTATTTGGTATATACCAAATTTAGTCCGGGTGGATGACACTTCAATGACAGAAGCTTGACGATCAGAAGACAGCGGTTGACGGTTTTTTAGGGATTTGAGAAAGCAAAAGGCAACCCGGACAGGTTGCCTTGGAGGATGTCTGATCTCAGAGATTACGAGCGAGGTTCAGACTTCGCGTCGAATTTATCAGACCAGGTCTTCAGCACGTCTTCACGGCTGACTGCCATTTTGGAGAAGTCCATTTTCACCATGGCCTGCTGAACATTCGGGTAGTTTTTCACGGGTTTGTTCACGTCTTTGCGACCCACAACCGGGTAGAACTCGTTGTACAGCGTGTTGGCTTCTTTCGAAAGAGACCAGTCGACCAGACGCTTCGCCGCATCAGACTGTGTATTGACCAGACCCACCGCTTCAGCTTCCCAGCCCACACCACCTTTTGGCAGGATGATATCAATTGGCGCACCCTGTGATTTCAGCTTGGCGCCGCGAATGGCCATTGAAATACCGATAGCCACTTCACCCATGCCTGCCTGAACGCAAGGTTTTGAACCTGAATGCGTGTAGTGTGCAATGTTTTGATCCAGTCTGGTCATGTAATCCCAGCCTTTCTGGTCACCCATAGATTGCAACCAGGCAGAAACCTGCATGTAACCTGTACCGGAAGATGCCGGGTTAGGCATTGCAATATGACCTTTGTATTCCGGCTTCAGCAGATCTTCCCAGGAAGATGGTTTGCTCAGGCCAAGCTGCTTGGCCACTTTCTCGTTGAAGCAAACCGCATTGAAAAATGCGTCGTTACCAAACCAGGCTGGGTTTGCTTGCGGGTCGATCAGGTTGGCATGAATTTTATTCAGACCTTTTGGCTGATAAGGTTTCAGCACGCCTTCTTCTTTCAGCAGTGCCATGGAAGAACCGGCCAGTCCCCACACAACATCTGCACGCGGGTTACCTTTTTCTGCCAGCAGCTTGGCGGTCATGATGCCGGTTGAATCGCGAACCCATTTGATTTTGATATCCGGGTTGGCTTTTTCAAAACCGTTTTTGAATTTCGCCAGCATGTCCGTTTCAAAGGCTGTGTAAACCGTCAGTTCCTGAGCGGCAAATGCCTGAGAAGCGCTCAAAGCCATCAGGGCAGTCAGTGGGGCAACAAGCCATGTCTTTTTCATAAATCCATCCTAAACGTTGATTTGGTATGTACCAGATTTGCTCGATACGAAAGATGCTAGGTGGCCTTTGTGACAGTTCAATGATTGAACGATGTCAGTTTGATGAGCGCGATGTGATCGTGATCCAGCGCAAATTCAGAGAGAAAATCGTCGAACATCCTCAAGATGAAACTTTTGTGAAGAGTCCGGACCACGCGTTTACAGCATCAACGATGCGCCGCTATAGTGACTTCAAATCTGGTCTAGTCCAAAGAGATAAAGCAATGGCAAATTCCGAGAATCAATATCTTCTTCTTACGCCGGGGCCGCTAACTACGACCCGGACTGTCCGTGAAGCAATGCTCCAGGATTGGTGCACCTGGGATGATGACTATAACGTGGGTGTCGTGCAGCATATTCGCCAGCAGCTGGTTGATCTTGCAACTTCACGCAGCGGATATACCAGCGTTCTCATGCAGGGCAGCGGGACGGCTTCGGTAGAGGCGACACTGGGCTCGGTGATCCCGGCAGATGGCAAACTGCTGGTCATTAATAATGGTGCTTATGGTGCCCGTATTGCGCAGATTGCAGAGTATCTGAAAATTGAGCATATCAACTGGTCGCTTGGGGAAGTGAACCCGCCTGATCTTGCTGAGTTGGAGCGTCTGTTACGGGAAGACACCGGGATCACTCATGTCGCCATGGTGCATTGTGAAACCACGACCGGGATGCTGAATCCCCTTGAAGCAGTTGCCCAGCGTGTGAAAGCTGCGGGGAAAGTGATGATCCTGGATGCGATGTCCAGCTTTGGCGGGATTCCGATGGATATCGGTGTACTGGGCATTGATTTTCTGATCAGCTCTGCCAACAAGTGTATTCAGGGGGTACCGGGCTTTGGTTTCGTGATTGCCCGTCGTGCGCTGCTGGCGGAATGTCAGGGGCGGGCGCGTTCATTGTCGCTGGATCTGTATGATCAGTGGCAGTGTATGGAAGTTAACCACGGTAAATGGCGATTCACGTCACCGACGCATACCGTCAGGGCGTTTGCGCAGGCGTTAACGGAGCTGGAACAAGAAGGCGGAGTTGCGGCTCGGTATCAGCGTTATTACACCAATCAGACGACACTGGTGGCCGGGATGCAAAAACTGGGTTTTCGGTGTTTGCTGGATCAAACCTTGCACTCGCCGATCATCACTTCATTTTATTCTCCGGTCTCGCCGGCTTATGAATTCAGACGCTTCTACGACAGCCTGAAATCCAAAGGATTCGTGATCTATCCGGGTAAGGTATCGGATGCCGACTGTTTCCGGATCGGTAACATTGGCGATGTCCATCCTGCTGATATTAAGCGCCTGCTGAAAGCGATAGCGACTTCAATGTACTGGACGACAGAATCCGTTGAGCCGGGAGTTCAGGCATGAAGACTCAGGCACCGTCACTGAGCCAGCGTGCGCTGGCCTGTGAAGGGGATACGAATCGTTCACCGTCCCGTGAGCGATGGACAGCCCGTCTTTCTGATGCAGTAACTCAGTCGCTGCTTGAGGAAGACAGCCGTTACTTCCTGCATCAGGCCATGTCGACGCCGTGTCTGGATGCACTGGAAAGTGCTGATGGTCTTTACCTGACGGATGTTGCCGGAAAACGGTATATGGATTTCCATGGCAATAATGTTCATCAGCTGGGGCACGGACATCCTGAAGTCCTGGCTGCCATCCAGAAACAGCTGGCGACTTTACCTTTTGCACCCCGCCGTTTTACACATCAGACCGCAGTAGATTGTGCAAAGGCACTGACCGAAATTGCGGGCGGTGAACTGAACCGGGTGCTGTTTGCGCCTGGCGGAACATCCGTGATTGGTATGGCCCTCAAACTGGCGCGTTATATCACCGGCAATTATAAAGTGGTGTCGCTGTGGGATTCCTTTCATGGTGCCTCGATGGATGCAATTTCTGTTGGCGGGGAAGCCTGTTTTCGTGAAGGTATGGGGCCGTTGATGGCTGGTGTGGAGCGGATACCGCCGCCGGTGAGCTATCGTGGCGCTTTGCCGTCTCAGGATGGCTCAGATCTCCATTATGCAGACTATCTGGAATATGGAATTGAGAAAGAAGGCGGTGTGGGTGCTTTCATCGCAGAAGCCGTGCGCAATACCGATGTACAGGTTCCGAGCCGAGCCTACTGGCAGCGGGTGCGGGAAATCTGCGACCGGCATCATGTCATGCTGATTATCGACGATATTCCAAACGGCATGGGCCGGACCGGACACTGGTTTACGCATCAGGCGTTTGGGATCGAGCCGGATATTCTTTGTATCGGGAAAGGACTGGGCGGTGGTGTGGTGCCGATGGCAGCCATGCTGACCCGGGACCGATATAACCAGGCCGCCCAGATTTCTCTGGGGCATTACACCCATGAAAAAAGCCCGATAGGCTGCGCTGCTGCGCTGGCCACCATTGGCGTGATTGCACAGCAAGAGTTACTGAAGAAAGTACAGGCAGATGCAGCTTATCTGTATGAAAGGCTGCATGCGATGAAAGCACGTCTGCCAATCATTGGCGATGTACGGGGTATCGGATTGCTGTGGGGGGTTGAACTGGTGGAAGACCGAACCACGAAGGCGCGTGCTTTTGCTGCTGCAGAGCAGGTGATGTATCGCTGCCTTGAACTGGGACTGAGCTTCAAGGTGTCACAGGGTAACGTTTTACAGCTCAGTCCACCGCTGACCATCTTGCGGGAAGATCTGGCTCAGGCTCTGGACTGGGTCGAACAGGCTATTTCGGAAGTTTGCCAACAACATTATCCAATTTAACCGGCTGACATGAATCAGCTGATCATCAGACGAGAAAGATCATGACAAAACAAATTCAAGCCGTCATTTTTGACTGGGCAGGCACAGTGGTTGATTTTGGATCCTTTGCGCCGACCACTATTTTTGTTGAAGCTTTTCAGCGCGAGTACGATTTTGAGATCTCGCTGGCTGAAGCCCGTGTGCCTATGGGCTTAGGAAAATGGGATCACATCAAGGCCGTCGGCGAATTACCTGAAGTCGCCGCGCGCTGGCAAGACCGGTTCGGGCGGGCGATGAATACAGAGGATATCGATAAAATCTATCATACCTTTATGCCGCTTCAGGTGGCGAAAGTAGCAGAGCATGCAGATTTGATTCCGGGGACGCTGGACGTAGTCGCTGCGCTGAAAGCACAGAAGATTCAGATTGGTTCCTGCTCCGGGTATCCGCGAGTCGTGATGAATGAGCTGTTACCGGCGGCTGCGGCCAGAGGTTTTGAACCCGACTGTGTGGTTGCTACCGATGATCTGACAGCAGGCGGGCGGCCGGGACCATTTATGGCACTCCAGAATGTCATTTCTCTGGGAATTGGCGATGTCGCATGCTGCGTCAAAGTGGATGACTCTGTACCGGGCATTGAAGAAGGCCATCATGCGGGCATGTGGACAGTGGCACTGTTGCTGTCTGGAAATGAAGCGGGTTTAACTGAAGCGGAATTCATGCGTGCATCAGATTCAGAATTAGATTTTGCCAGAGAAAAAGCGAGAAAAGCTTTTCAATGTAGTAATGCACATTATCAAATAGACACCATTGCTGATTTACCAGCGGTTATTATGGATATAAATCAGCGTCTGGCTGCAGGCGAGCGACCTTAATTCTTTTTTCGCTACTTACTTCTGAAATATTGCCAAACTTTTCTCTGTTTATTTTCGGTATCAATGGCAGGAAAGTTTGGCTTTATTCGTCTGGTTGCACTTATTTTGTTTCTTGAATTTTCAGGTGTGCTCGCTCGTTTTGAGTGCAAGTGCCCGATTTCTTTACACATATCCTTATTACAAGCTTTTCACGCTGAATCATTTCGTATCACCAATATGAATTTAATTTATTGAAATTTATGATATTTTTTGTTTATCGTTGATGGTTCCGGCTTGTGTCGAATCATTTGGCGCAGAATTTGCTAACATCTCCGTTCAGCAAACACAGCAATCTAAATGGAGATGAATGGATGTATCGGTTATCAAAGAGTATGCTTTTTGTTGCTTTTCCGTAAATGTTCACGGCAAATCATAGGAAATATAAAAATTACAATCCGTAGCGAATTGTTTATTTTGCGTACAGGGTATGTTAATCAAGTGTTTTTCCAGTATTTTTTATTTGATGCAAAGCAAGAAAAAACACGATCGCGCGCAAAAAAATGAAGCGCTAAAAAAGTAAGCCCCGGATGAAGGCATTATAGTGTCCGCTTAATATAGCATTCGTCCAATTTACTTTAGCTTGCACAAAAATGCTGTTGAATTCTTGTGAAGGATAGTTATGAAATCATCAGTTGAAGCTCACCAAGCGAAAGAGATTGTATTTGATTACACCTCCTTCCTGTCTGTGTTGTGTCATCACAGGCCAACGCTGTGGGACGCATTTAAAGTGATGTTGCCTGCATTGGAGTTTTCCTGGGGGAGAACGACAGGTTCACAAGTCAGTAAAACCGAGCGACTGACCAATCAGGCGCTGAAGGTGCTGTCGACAAACACCAGTGATGTGAACAACCTGATCAGGTTACTGAGACTGGCGCGTCTGGAGCAGATTTTCGAGCTGGATGTTTGCCTGCCTTATTCGTTAGATAAAGAGCAACTGGCATTGATTCAGGAAAAAGCCGAGTGTGATATCCGCGAAGTCGGAAACAACGGCGAGCAACTGCATATCCGCTTAGCGCAACCCTGAGTATCGGTAATGCGCTGGCTCACGCTTTCTCGGTGGCATGCTGTTCCTAAGGAAAGGAAACGGTGCTCACATACGACCAAACTAAAACGCCAGTGCTGCAAAGTACTGGCGTTTTAACATGGTGGCTTTCCATCTGTTATCGTTGCGTTCAATGCAGCAACTGACCGGGCTGGTGGTTTCGGTTGATAATAAAAGCCATTGCATCGCCATGAATTGCTGCGTCATGAATGGTTTGGTTGCAATATTCCAGAATGTTGCCGCTTGCAATGACAGCACTGCAATTTCCCATATGCAGGGCTTTTGCCATGAGCGCTTGAGTTGACTGCCCGTTTTTCTTTTTTAACAGCAAGACTTTATTCACATCTATCCCTGCGCTTTTCATCAGATTACGATCCAATAACGCATCTTCACCAATAAACATGATCCAGCGATTTTGTTCACTGGCTTGCTTGAGTAAACGCAGCAGGTAGGCCAGTTGCGCCATTTCCTGATCGCAAAAACTGACTTCAATCGGATACTGGACACGGTTGGAACTCAGGGTAGAAGAGTGAGACACAAAAGTGGATTTATACACCTGAGAAGCAGTCACTGATTGGAAGCTGTCTAAATGAGCAGTCATGAGAGTTCCATCCTTTGTTAAATGCGCTGATAGTGTGTATTTATACATGCTGTATGTCTATACAGTAGTTTTGAACAGTATCGGATGCAAGCTTTTTTTTCGATGTTGCTTCACAATTTCTGACGGGCTGGTCTGGGTGCTGATTGAGGTGTTTCGGTTTAACTTGTTGTTATTTATTGCTTTTATTATCAATGGGGAATGGGGGGAATTGCTCGAATACCTTGTGACGGAAATCAAAGATGACCGGGAAAAAGTCGGCTTTCAGTGTTTATACAGTATCTTACACAGTACTTTGTACAGTAGACTGAGCGCCGGTCAATGTTGTGAAAGAGAAGAGAGCAAGATGAAAATGATGCGAGGGACAGCACTGTGGCTGCCTGCCATGCTACTTGCGTCTGCAAATCTGTTCATTCAGGGCTGCAGTGAACCACTGAACATCACAGCAACTCCGGTCAGAGATGTGGAACGCATCGAGGTGAAAGAAAAAGCACTGGATGTCTATTGCCCGCGGGGGATCTGCAAATTTGAGCTGAAGGCCAATCAGAAAGCAGAATTGACGATCAATATGTTTTATGACACCGAACAGCCTTTTACCAAAATTGAAGGGGTGAGTGTGACCGGTGAATCAGGCAACAGTATGACAATGGATGGTCAGCATCAGTTTAAAATGGCTGTGAAACCGCAAAAAGAGCCAATTACAGTGCAGGTTGTTGATTATTATCGGTCGTGAAGCCGGGGATGTCTGGTGAAGGTGATCGCTGTGGCACTCCACAGAGATGTCATTAATTTCATACAAAAGTGAACAAAGGGTTATGGAATTTTTGGGACTTGATGTGATTTTTGATTGATTCATTACGAATATGCTCAATGATGTCTGATTTGTGTTAGCAATAGCCAAAATCATGCTCGGATGTCTTGATTTCAGGCCTATTGAACAGTAGTATCCGCACCTCTTTTTTGTGAGGTGGTGAAGATGAGCAGATTTGAGTGCCTTGAGAGAATTGTCGAAGAATACCGCAAGAAGGTTCGTGACTCAGAATTTAATAAGCAGAACGACAGTGAAGTTGCGAAAGTCCTGGTTTTACTTGTAGGAAATTCAATGTTCAGCCTGGCAGATGAATTTGCAGAGTGGGTTAACCGTGGTGGCGATCGCAGCTATGGCGGTAAGTTTTTTGTGTCAAAGCAACTGATGACTTTGCTTGAGCCGGTGACTTTCCGTGGTGTGACTGTCCGTCGTGACTCCATTAAGTTGTTCCGCGTCGGTTGATACCAGACTCGCACACAGACAATCAGTCATCACGATTTGGTGATTGTGAAAAAGGATGCTCAGGCGTCCTTTTTTTGTACCCTCGTTTGTACCCTCGGCTGAATCGAATCTGGCTGGATCTCCTGTCAGAAATATGGTCTGATACCGCCCAGTTGTAACAATCAGTACTGAGAGAAGTCGCCAATGGATGCAGAATTCTGGCATAACCGCTGGGCCGAGAACCGGATTGGTTTTCACCTGAACGAGACCAACCCTGTTTTACCACTGTATTGGCCGCGCCTGGAACTGAACCGGGAAGATGCCGTGTTTGTACCGATGTGCGGGAAATCTCTGGATCTGAGCTGGCTGGCTGAACAGCACAATCAGGTGATTGGGGTTGAGCTGAGTGAAATTGCGGTTCGTGCATATTTTTCAGAGCATCTGTATTTGCCGACGGTAACGATGCTTGGGAATGGGCACACGCTGTACGAGTTTGATGAAGTCAGTATTTATTGTGGCGATTATTTTACGGCGCCTGTCGCGCCGGTGGATGCGGCGTATGATCGTGCTGCGCTCATCGCGATGCCAGAAGAAATGCGCCAGTTGTATGTTCAGCGATTGCTTTCTGTGGTTAAACCCGGCGGAAAAATTATGCTCGTCACCCTGGATTATGTTCAGGAGGAGATGGCAGGACCGCCATTCAGCGTATCTGCTGATGCTGTGAAATCACTGTTCCATGGTTGTGAGATTGTTCACCTTGGCCGTCAGGATGCAGATGAATCACACCCGCGTATTCAGCAGGGACTCAGCCGCTTTGCGGAAGAGGTCTGGTTCATTCAGACACCTGCCTGATCCGAACACAGAAAAGCAGCGCCCGGCGCTGCTTTTTCATATCAAACATGATGTTATAAACGGTTGACGTCTGTCTGAGGAAAGAAATCAGACCAAATAATCCAGTAGGCACCGGCTTTGACGGTTTCGACACGGGCAAGTCTGCCGGATTCGGTTTCACCGAAGCAGTTGATGTCCTGAATGTATTTCCCCGTGTGGTTGTAGAAAACTCCCAGGCTTTCATAGGTTTCATCAAAGTGCAGGACAATGTCCTGTGCACCAATCACCACATTGATCGGAGCTTGATGCTGACAGACAAAGCACTCCGTGTAAGCGACATAATCCTCACCGACATTCAGTCCCCATATTTTTTCTTTACTGGGTAATCGCGTGTCTTTGTATTCAACCGTCGGGAATGTTGGTTCGTCGTAATAAGCCTGATAGGAAATGGCAAGTTTGAAAATGAACGCCATGATGGGGTCATGTTTGATGAGATCAAGATGATTGCGCGGAGGATGCAAGCTGTATTACTAACCAGACATCGTTGTCATTCTTCCTATCCCGTCTATAGTCACTGTAAAAAGACGGAGGTGAGTGATGGAAGCAGCAAACCGGGTCGACAGTTTTCATAGTAAGCAGACACTGGAAGTTGATGGAAAGCGCTATCAGTATTTCAGTCTGGCGGCGCTGAGTCCTCTAGGAGATGTGGATCGTTTGCCGTATTCGCTCAAAGTGCTGCTTGAGAACCTGCTGCGATTTGAGGATGGTGACACGGTCACGAAAGATGATATTGAAGCCGTTATTGCATGGCTGGAAAACAAAGCTTCTGACCGGGAGATTCAGTATCGTCCGGCCCGTGTTCTCATGCAGGATTTTACCGGTGTCCCTGCGGTCGTGGATCTGGCTGCAATGCGGGATGCCATGGCCAAAGCCGGTAAAGATCCGGAACAAATTAATCCCCAGTCTGCCGTTGATTTAGTCATCGACCATTCGGTTATGGTTGATACCTATGCTTCTGAGCAAGCTTTTTCTCAGAATGTTGCACTGGAAATGCAGCGAAATCATGAGCGTTATCAGTTCCTTCGCTGGGGGCAGCAGGCGTTTTCTGATTTTCGTGTTGTGCCTCCCGGTACCGGAATCTGCCACCAGGTCAATCTGGAATATCTGGGGCAGACCGTCTGGCAGGAAGACGATTCTCTGTTTCCGGATACGCTGGTCGGAACGGACTCGCACACCACGATGATTAACGGTCTGGGCGTGCTGGGCTGGGGTGTCGGCGGGATTGAAGCGGAGGCTGCAATGCTGGGGCAGCCCATTTCCATGCTGATCCCTGAAGTGATTGGCTTTCGGCTCAGCGGTCAGCTCAACCCGGGGGTGACGGCGACGGATCTGGTGCTGACTGTCACCGACATGCTGCGTAAAAAAGGTGTCGTGGGTAAGTTTGTTGAATTTTACGGACCTGGCCTCGATGGCTTGCCGCTGGCCGATCGCGCGACAATTGCGAACATGGCACCCGAATATGGTGCAACCTGTGGTTTCTTCCCGGTTGATCAGGAAACGCTCAACTATCTGCGCTTGTCTGGCCGCGACGAGCACCTGATCAGTAAAGTCGAGGCATATACTAAAGCCAATGGTTTGTGGCGTGATTCCGGTCATCCCGAGCCGGATTATACGGATACCCTGACGCTGGACTTAGCGGATGTGGTTTCCAGCCTGGCCGGTCCGAAACGTCCGCAGGATCGTGTGGCACTTCCTGACATGGATTCAGCCATGACGGATCTGCTATCACTGAACGGCTTACAGCCTGAGCTGACGGTTCCGGTAAATACGGAACGTGACGCTTTTTCGCTCAAACATGGTGATGTGGTGATTGCCGCAATTACCTCCTGCACCAATACTTCCAATCCCAGCGTGATGATGGCGGCTGGTCTGCTGGCCAAAAAAGCGGTTCAAAAAGGTCTGAAACGCAAACCCTGGGTAAAGAGCTCACTGGCGCCCGGTTCGAAAGTCGTGACCCGGTATCTCGCTGCGTCTGGTTTGCAGCCTTATCTGGATGAACTGGGATTTCAGCTGGTGGGATATGGCTGCACAACCTGTATCGGTAACTCAGGCCCATTGCTGGCACCCATTGAAACCGCAATACAGGATAATCATCTGACAGTTTCCTCAGTCCTGTCCGGAAACCGAAACTTTGAGGGTCGGGTGCATCCGCTGGTGAAAGCCAACTGGCTGGCTTCTCCGCCACTGGTCGTGGCCTTTGCGCTGGCAGGGACGACCCGCATCGATATGACGGACATGCCGCTGGGCGAGGATTTGAATGGCGACCCGGTGTTTCTGCAAGATGTGTGGCCATCGCAGGAAGAGTTAGCCACAGTCATGAAATCGGTCACGAATCACCTGTTCAGGCAGGAATATGCCGACATCTTCTCCGGAGATGAACACTGGCAGCAGATTCAGGTGGATTCGGGGAAAACGTATCCGTGGCAATCAGATTCAACCTATGTCCGGCTGCCACCATTCTTTGAAACGATTACTCAGCCGGTTCAGCCGCTGGAAGATATTCACAACGCGGCGATTCTGGCGGTATTTGGTAACTCGATCACCACTGACCACATATCTCCGGCCGGAAGTATTCAACCCGACAGTCCCGCGGGTCAGTATCTGCAGGCGCAGGGCATTCGTCCTGCAGATTTTAATTCTTATGGTTCCCGGCGCGGGAATCATGAGGTGATGATGCGGGGAACCTTTGCCAACATCCGTATCAAAAACCGGATGCTGGGGGGACAGGAAGGCGGGAACACGCTTTTCCAGCCTACTGGTGAAACCATGCCGATTTACGATGCCGCCATGCAATATCAGGCGAAGGATGTACCGTTGGTCATTTTCGCCGGGAAAGAATACGGGACGGGCTCCAGCCGTGACTGGGCCGCAAAAGGAACGCGCTTGCTGGGTGTCAAAGCAGTCCTGGCCGAAAGTTTTGAAAGGATTCATCGCTCGAATCTGGTGGGCATGGGGGTGATTCCGGTTGAATTACCTGTCGGCTTGCTCGACACACTGAACCTGACCGGCACGGAGCAGGTGAGTCTCAAAGGGATTGATGCACTGTCTCCGGGAGCATCGCTTTCCCTTGAAGTGGTGAACACGCAGGGAGAGATTCAGTGTTATCCGGTTCGCGCCCGGGTGGATACACAGACAGAAATGGCGTATCTGAAAGCCGGCGGTATCCTGCATTACGTATTGAGAAACCTGATCGATGCAGATTGATTGACGAAGTAATTTGATGAGTAATTGACAGATTCTATGTCAATTATTTGTCATAAGTATGGTGACAGGTTCGTATTGTTGAGAAATTACAGATAAAGTAGAACAACAGTATTCAAAATAGCTCTGTAAATCAGAGTGCTTTCAAAATAAACGGACAGTAACATGAAGAAGTCTTTGATTGGTTTGTTATTGTGCGGACTGTCTGCGTCCGCTGTTGCATCACAATCTGCGGGTATTTTTCTGGGGTCACCGATGAGTGGCGTGCAGTATAAGCAGAATGATCTGCGTTTCTCTCTGGGTTTAGACGATTTTGGCGTGGCCGTCGATAAAACCTTTAACCTGGGAGCGCTGACCCAAAACCCGCAGCTCAACATGGGTTATACCTTTGTCGGGGCGCAGTTCGTTGATGATCACCACGATAAGTTTGGTATCCGTTCTGGTGTTGGTCTGGAAATTCCGGTCAATCAGTTTGAATTGTATGGTGAAGTCGGTCCGACGCTCTACATGGTTGAAGATGTCGATGTGGAGCTTGAAGCCGCGATGGGCGTCCGGGTACGTTTCTGATTGACGGTTGAACCGATTCAAAAGAAAAAAGCTGGCTTATATGCCAGCTTTTTTGATCCGGTCAGGATGCATTCCTGATGGTTGCGGATTGCAGCATTGGTTTGCGTCTTTCCCACTGAGTGACGAAGGCAACCGAGGCAATAATAATGGTTGCCCCTAACCACAGACGTCCCGGTGGTACCCAGCCAAATACCATAAATCCGGCCAGTACATTCAGAGGCAGTTTGGCATGGTCAAACGGCTGGACGAATGAGGCGTCAGCTACAGCGTAAGCTTTGGCAATGGCCCAGTTGGCCAGTGCAGTGAAAACACCGGCTCCCAGCAGAAGTAACCAGGTTTCCCGGCCTTCAGGCATGGTGAAATCCGGCACGGCCAGAAACAGGTTAAAGGGGGTAATCAGCAACAACAGGTAAACGACCATGGTGCTCGGGGAGTCATGGTGAGACATCTTCTTCACCATTAATGAATAGCTTGCCCAGAAAAATGCCGCACCCACCGGCAATAATGATGCCCAGTTAAAATTGTCGGACCAGGGCTCCAGAATGATCATTGCGCCACAAAACCCAGCCAGCGTCGCAACCCAGCGGACAAAGCCGACTTTTTCTTTCAGCAGTAAACCTGAACCGACGGTGGCAAAAAGGGGAGACGTCATCAGTAATGCAATGCCCTGCCAGATGGGCACCGGATATGCGAGTGCCCAGAGCCACAGCTGAATACCAATCACAGACAGGAAAACCCGGAAACAGTGCATGCCAAAATGTTGGGTTTTCAGCGACTGACGCAGCCCGATACTGTACAGCCAGGGCAGCATGACAATCAGCGCGATAAAGTACTGGATCAGACCGACAGTTGTTGAAGGCAAGTGAAAAACTACACTCAGGTACTGCGCCATGCTGTTGACCACAGCAAAGGCTGATCCTGCGGTTAACATCCAGCAGGCACCCTGAATTGGATTGTGTCGATGCGTCATAAGTATTGTTCAAGTCAAAAATAATCTGGAATCATACTCTGATGACTGCATAGCACCAAATATTTATTCATAAAAAAAGCCGACAAAACAAGCGGCTTTGACGGCTACAAGGAAAGTCGTGAGGGAATGAATTGCTGAATCCGTTTCAGTCAGTTTCCCTGTTTTTATCGGGTCAGATTGCTGCGTATGACAGCTGGATATCCGGGTGAAAGCTTTCCAGCGTGTTTTGTGTATCAGCCAGCAGACTGACTAAAGAGCTCTTCTGCTCAACCAATGCGGCTTCAGCAATGTCTGACAGCGAATAATTCGCCATATTCATATCGATCATCGCCACCTGTAAGGGCGGAAGACTTGGGTTGAATGCTGCGTTTTCGGCATACATGCCTGTGAAGACCCGGCCATCTTTGGCTTTCAGTGCGACACCGGCAAAGTTTTTACTGTAAGGCGCGTGAGACTTATCTGCAGCCTGACAAGCGGCCTGAAGGAGTGCATCGTCTGAATCCAGGCTCAGACCTTTTGAATGGTCTGACAACAGCAAATCGGTGATGCCCAAATCAGCAGGCCCGAAGGATTCCGGTAAGTACGTCTGCAATGCTTTTGGTGTGCGCTCAGGTAACTGAACCATGAGGCTTTGTGCCGTACTGAGTTCATTCATAAACTGGCGGCAGTGGCCGCAAGGCGAGTAATTTACGGTGATATCAGTGATACCCGTTTCGCCTTTCAGCCAGGCATGGCTGATGGCCGACTGTTCTGCATGGACCGTCTGAGACATCGATGTCCCTTCAAACTCCATATTTGCGCCAAAGTAAAGTCTGCCGGAGTTGCCGCGTGCAATCGCGCCGACATAGAAATTCGACAGGCTGGCAATGGAATAGGCAGCAGCAACTTTCAGCAGCTGAATACGCAGGTCTGCATCTGACAGCTGAGTCACAGTCATCAGGTGTTCAAATTCTTCTTTGCTCAGAGTGGCGTCAAAGCCTGGAGCAGTCATGACAGGCTTCAGCGCCTGTGACAGTTCGAGCGGGAGTTGGCCTAAAGCGTCCATAACTTCAGCGCGCATAGTGATTCTCCTATGTGAATTCACTAAAGCATTCTAGAGCAGTCAAGAATAATTATTGTGATCATGGTCACTATTGATCCTGAGTTATTTCATTCTTATTGCATTTTAGTGAGTGTTATCACAGGTTTTGTGAGAAATGTGTCTGAATTTCAATGCAGTAAAGATCGCATAAGTGTGCATCTTTCCTATGGGAGCAGATGCACACAGCGTTTGTGATATTTCTTCCGGGAATGTGTGAAGAATTATTGAAAAACAGATAACAGCAACGGGTAGATGACCGGGGCGAGCACTGCCGTAATCACACCACACAAGACCAGAGCCAGAGAGCTGAATGCGCCGTCTTTGTAGTTTTCCTCGGCAGCTTTGGCCGTTCCTAACGCATGCGCCACTGTCCCCATACTTAAGCCTTTTGCCATCGGATGGGTGATGCGGGCAAGTTTGAACAGCGGGTAACCTAAAACGGCGCCAAAGACACCTGCGATCAGTACCATGACCGCGGCCAGTGAAGGAACTCCGCCAATCTGCTGAGCCACGGCCATGGCGATGGGTGTTGTGACCGATTTTGGCAAAATACTGGCGGTCAGCTGTAAATCGGCGCCCAGTGCCAGCGCGATTGCTGTGCCGGCCAGCATGGACAGAACGCTGCCGCACACACATGCCGTCACAATCACTTTCCAGCGGCTGCGGATTTGAGGCAACTGTTCATATAGAGGGAATGCCAGCGCAACCACCGCAGGTTCCAGCAGATAATGAATCCAGCGGTTGTCTGCAAAGTAGGTTTCATAAGGCACGTTGAGGACCAGCAGCAGCGGAATAATAACCACTAGACAGATCAGCAACGGGTTGAGGACCGGATGCTGAAAACGCTTCGACAACAGACGGGCCAGCCAGAATACAATCAGAGTGACGAACAACCACATCAGTCCGACTCCTTACGCTGTACATACCAGCCGACAAACAACAGGACAATCAGACTGCTGCCGAGGGTGCTGAGCAGCACGGGCAGGGCGTTGGTCTGAAGCAGATCCAGATAATTCATGAGTCCGACTCCGACAGGGACGAACAGAATTGCCATATGGCGGATAAACAGATGACATCCGGGCTTGGCCCAGTTCGGTGGAAGCAGTCCGGCAGAAAGTGCCGCAAAAAGAAACAACATGCCAAGAATGCTGCCCGGAATGGGGATCTGTGTGAGAGATTGGAATCCTTTCCCGACCATCAGAAAAATGGCAATGATTGCAAATGAACGCAAGTAGCTCATATACACGAGGATGAAGATGAATGGTGTCGCAATCATACAAAAAAGGTGGGATCTAAACCACAATTCTTTGAGGTCTGCACTTGATCCAACACAAACGGCTTACATATTCGACACGATCACCATGGCCACACCCGCCGCTGCCAGCAAAATGACAGACAACTTATGCATCAGGCTGTGCCTGACAATATGTTCAGTCGCCGAGACTTTCGGGCGACTTGTTTTCACGGCATTTTGGGGAGGATGCCGTGGCGGTTTGGGAGGTAAAGCCGTTGGTTGGTGAAAACGGTGGATATGACGGCAGGTTTCTTTAGGTAAGGGGACCCGGAAACCATAATGAGGCAGCACTTCAATCGGGATTGCCATCATGCCATTCACCGTGAGCTTACGCCTGACGGAATTAAAGACAGAGGCCAGATCAATCTGCTGGACTTGTGAGAGTGAATCCTGAGGCAGAAAGGTTTTATCAGACAGGACTTTATGGCTGATGACTTCCCCCGCAAAATAACACAAGGTTTCCAGAAGACGTGATTCGTGCAGGGTCAGGGCTGTCTCTGACTTATCCGGCCAGACAAGCAGCCGCAGATCCGGTTCGAAATCGACCCGGTTAAACCGGTAACAGCGGGTGAGGGATTCAGTTGCCATAACAATCTCTTCTGCCAAACTATTGCCCGAACAGACTCCTTAACCAGTCTGGCAATATACACCATGGGAGAACCAGCGGGGCTGAGCCGTCATCGCATTCCTGTGTTCCGTGACAGACAACACCAGCTGCAGGTCGTCGCGACCTTTTTTAAGTGTTAATGCCCTTCACATGAAGTTCAAACTTCAGGGGATGAAAAGTGTCTGAAAAAAGAAACCCCGGGCGCAGAGACGTCCGGGGTCTTGAAAATAGCTGGGAAGATCAGACGTTTACCTAAATGAGCAGCGTCTGCTACCGTGCAGAGTCTTTACACCAGACTGCCTACGTATTCGTACACAGATTTCAGAATTTTCATCTTCCGCTCGTCACTCTGGTGCTCCATCGCGATTGCTTCCAGGTTTTGCATGTAGGCTGGCAGCTTCGATTCGAAGTAATCCTGACAATGGTACTTCCACTGTTGCTGTTCCTGATGATCCAGAGTCAGCGGGAAGTTTCGCGCCCGGTAACGAAACAGGAGCGGCTTCATCCGCTTGTCATCGACTTGCAACGCCAGCTTGCCTAACTCTTCCGGGGCGGTTTCACGAATAATGTCCATCGCTGATTTGTCTGCCGCCGAGAAGAACCCGCTGTACAACTGGGTATCAACATTGTCGCTCGGTGCAAACTCTCTGTCCTGACTGAACACTGTGAGCAGTTTTTCACGGATCTGCGGTTGTGCCTTCAGCGCTTTCAGGTTGACCAGACATTGCTCCCGGTCGATTCCCAGGCGGTCTGCATCGTCAGCCGTCAGTGTTTTTGCAGGCGCCAGCACAGGGCACTTATTGATATGTACCAGTTTCAGCGGCACCGGCAGCTCATCCGGGCCTAAATCAGCACGTTTGGTGTACAGACGCTCGCGCAGGCTGTCGGCATCCAGCTCAAACAACGGCGCCGGGTCCATCGCCAGATTTACACAGATGACGGCATTCTTGTTATCCGGATGCCACGCCATGGGCACAATCCAGCTGGTGTTGCCGCATTCAGAGCCGAACATGCCTGAAATATGAACCAGCGGTGTCATCTCCGCGATATCAATGAGTTCCTGTAACTTGCGTTTATGGCGCAGGTTGAACAGATAACTGAACAACTTTGGCTGGCTGGTTTTCACTTTTTTCGCCAGTTCAATCGTTGCGTAAACGTCCGCCATGGCATCGTGCGCATTGCTGTGTTCAATGCCGTTCGCGACAGACAGATCTTCCAGCTTAAAACTCGGGAAGCCGTCTTCATTGGTCGGCCAGTTCAGACCGTCCGGACGCAGCGCATAGCAGGTGCGCATGATATCCAGCATATCCCAGCGCGAGTTGCCGCTCTGCCAGCTCCAGGCATAAGGATCGTAGAAGTTGCGGTACAGGGTATAGCGCGTGACTTCATCATCAAACCGCACATTGTTATAGCCAATCACACAGGTATTCGGCTTAGATAACTCTGCATGGATGCGGGCAATGAACTCGTGTTCCGGCAGACCTTTTTCCATGGCTTCCTGCGGTGTGATACCGGTAATCAGACAGGCTTCCGGAGAAGGCAGGTAATCGCTGGGCGGCTGGCAGTAAATCACCAGCGGCTCACCAATCACATTCAAATCCATGTCGGTTCTCACCCCGGCAAACTGGCAGGGCCTGTCTGTCGCCGGGCTGGCACCGAACGTTTCGTAGTCCAACCAAAACAATGTTGGCATATTTGTATCATTCATCGTTGTTTCCTGAAGCCGCTGAATTCATCGTAACTGTTTGTTCTCTCAGAGGCTTTTCTGTGCTGTGCAGTTTCTCTGCACAGTCGTTCATTCCAGAGCAATCTCGGATTGGGTTTGCATTTGTGTCTAAACTGCGTCCAAAAGTTTGCTCTGTGTGTCCAAATCGAACGCTTTCATGATTGTTCAATGCGGGCATGTTCAAGGATGACACCTGACGATTTCAGACTGCCGAATCAACGGAAACAGCCTGTAAATCAAGATAGGTAAGTATCCCGCAACTCCCCTGAAGGAGGCAAGGCTGATACATCAAATCATGACGGAATTGCGGGAATCGGGGAGCAATTCTGCAATGACGAGGGGCGGTGGGAGGGAATTCGTGGTTCTGGAGGATGATTCTGTCTGTATTTTCCAGCAACGGATCTGTCTGAATGATTGGAAAAGCAAGTTCAATCAACAAATGAAAGATAGGGAACATTCCAGACTGTTTAAATTCCTGTGGGCAAGACTGGCTATGACCTATTTCGATTTCTTCAGGCATAGCCGCTTAGGCTTCTCTTCATTTGGATCAATTGAAGATCCTCCGATAAACCTTATAGGATGATTCAAAAATGGAAAAAAATGCTCAAATCGGGCAGATCGACGCTCGTCTGGTGCAAGCTGCACGCCTCGTACCGCAACAGGTTGGACAGGTGAAGTTGAGTAAAACGCAGCTGCGAGTGCTGCAATCAATGAGAAAAGGTGAGCAGGTCACACCGTCACAAATAGCGGATCGTTGTGACCTGTCGAACTCATGGGCGAGTACGTTACTGCGTCGGCTCTCTGAAAAAGCCTATGTCACCCGCCAGGCATACGCGTGTCCGGCGGGTGGGGTGGAATACGTGTACGTTATCGCCTGACAGGTGTATTAAAAAACGTAGGTTCTTCTGGAGGCGAAAATACTGCAAACGAGGCCAACTCCCGCGATAGAAAAATTTTTCGGCCGCTATGGTCATCACCAACAGGTGCCCAGAGTGGCCATTTTTGTTGATGAGCCTCAAAGAGCGTTATGCGTAACATGACTTGATTAACGTTTAATTGATTGAAAGTGGAATTAGTTAGTAGGAGTTCTATATTTCGATTTATTGGATGTGTAGGTGTTTAGCAAGGTTTTGCCCCAAAATAGTTTAGAGCCAGCACTCTTTACGACTGATACTGCGTGTATTTGCCCTACTAACAGTAATCACTTTTACACGCCATAAATCTTAAAAACATTCCATCTGCCTGATAATGCTGCCAGTTGCATACATTTGATTGTGATAGTATCCGAAAAGTCAGTAACATCAATTTAAAGGAGGAAAGCATTGGCTAGACGAGGTAGTGGTTTACTAACGGCTATAAAGGTTGTCAGGAGATAGATAGAGCCAAAAACAAGCTGCACGTTAATCCCAGCGCAGGCAGAAAGCTCGTGAACGAGCGCATGCTCAGGCAGTAAGAGAGCATTGAGAGGGAAGTGCGAGAAGCTTGCAATGGAAAGGGAGTTGATTAAGGAGCGTCAAGCTGAGGGCATAGCGGCAGCTAAGGCTGCGGGTAAACACATTGGTAGACCTAAAGCACTGGTGACTAGAGAGAATGTTCAGAAGCTTTTGTGTCCCAAAAGTTCAAGCAGCCAAGGACTTAGGGATAGGTAGGGCTACGCTGTATACGTTGCTTGATGCATAGTGATGGTATAATGCATTGATGTACTTAACGAAAGGGAAGGTTATTGATGGCAATCTACGAACTTTACTCCACTAGAAATAAAGCAAAATACCCAGAGGTGTACCAGTATGCGGACGTGGGCGACAGGTTAAGAACTCAGGTGGCGCAGATTCTGATTGCTGCAATCGGAAGCAGAATAAACTATGGGGGGTACCTCACTCCTTCGGAAGGTGTTTATGTTGCTATTTTCAACATTTTAAAACGAGAGTACGGGGAGTCGAGCTTAGGTAGTCACAAGGAGGGAAGCGCGCTTTGGTTACAAGACTACTTAGAATACCATACTCCTACAGAGCAATTTATTGATGTTCTTGAGTTAGCTTGTCGATTGATTGACAAACATGTCCGCCAAGACTGGGTTAATTTTCGCCATAATGACAACCCATCTCAAGAGCCGGATGATGCACTTGAAGAGTTAAATGAACGAATGAAGCGTGCGGGTTTTGGCTACGAATTTACTGATGGGATAATTGTTCGAATCGATGAACAGTACATCCACGCGGAAGTTGTAAAACCAGCACTGTTTATACTGCAAGATTTTAAAGGTGCTCAAGAAGAGTTCCTATCTGCACATGAGCATTATCGACATGGCAATTATGAAGAATGTATCACTGATTGTTGTAAATCATTTGAGAGCTTGATGAAAGCTATCTGTCATGAGAAAGGCTGGATTGATGATAAAGAGCACGACCAGCTACCAGCAGCTAAGTTAATTCATAAATGTATTGAGAATGAGCTTGTGCCTGTATACATGCAGAATCAATTCACAGCATTCAGACAGTTGTTAGAGTCAGGTGTACCTACAATACGCAATAAGTCTGGTGGTCATGGTGCGGGTAAAGAGGTAAGAGAGATATCGCAAGGGCTAGTTATACGCTGCATTTAACGGCAACCAACATAGTGTTTCTTGGTAACTGCTACCACGAAATGAAATGATTAGAGTGAGTGCTATGCTGTGGCACTCATACAAAAACAGCGTATTCTCAAAAGGCAATAACCTATTGAAAATAAGCTGTTTCCAAACGTTTGGTGGAACTGGCAGGATTTTGGTCGATTTAGCTATCTTGTTGTGACAATAACATAACTAGTAACTCACTTTTGAAATCACACCACCATTCAATAGCTTTAACTGCTCAGTGAATCGTAGTGGCTGTATCTATCTTTGATTCCGGCGTTTTTGCTGTGTCCAACTACTGTTTGGATAAGGACTTGCTGGGCACCCATGTCATAGAATTTCGTAATAAAACTATGGCGGAATGAAGTCACATTGATGTTCATTGCTGCTGGCACAGTTAACGACTCTGTAAATAATTCTGTGTAACTGTCGGGGTTACTGAAGTGGCCAATTTTCATTGACCACTTCAACCTTTCCTTTTGAATATCTATGCATTGATAGCTTTATGAAAAGCCGATAGTCACATCCTCAAAATAATAAATGTAAACCAAAATGAATAAATTAGAGTTTATGATCTAACCAATATCTGTCCAGAACCTTGTTAGAAGTTTATCTTTTGGTGGGATAAGTCTTACAAAGGGAAGACAGGAAAATCTAATGAAATCTGGCTCCGGCTTTGTCGCCTGTCTGACCTAGAATTATGGGGGCAAAAAAGGGGCAAACGCTGCGAAAAATCACTCATATTTGGCTGGTGGGGACAAAAAAGGGGCAAATAAAAACGGGTGTGAACAATCAAGGAAGGCAAGGAAAACTGTTTTATATTAGTGTCTTACGTTGATATCGTTGATTCACGCGGTTTCAGGTGAAATTACTAAGACATTCAGCCCAATATTTGGGGTACTGTCTATATTATCTTGATATACGGTAGTTCTTATTTTCACTTTCATTATTTTTGAACGGTGTTTTAATGCTTTCAATATTGGAAGTATGAGAATTTAGTTTTGGCAGTTGAAGATAAATCAAGTGATGTCAGAATCGATTGAGTGACAAATTTACGGTATTGGCTCTTCGCAGATAAATGGCCTGTGATGCTCCCAAATCGTTAAGGAGAAAACCGTGCCCATCAAGGATGAACAAGGTAAACAAAACAACTGGCGTCAATTTTACGAGAAAGCCATCGCAAGGAAGCATGCTTTCGCAACTGAACTTGCGGTGAAGCAGAATGAATCGGGTTTGAACGTTGCGGTTGATTGTGGCTGTGGTACAGGAAGTGATATGGCCTTTCTTGTGCAGCAGGGGTATCAGGTGCATGGTTTCGATATCAATGATGAGTCAGTTGCTATCTGCCATGAGCGCTTCGAACACACGCCACAAGTGAATGTTTCACAATCGACCTTTGAGCAATTTATTTACCCGCAGGCTGGGTTGATCATTGCGCATGCCAGTTTGTTTTTTGCCGACCCCATACAATTGAAAGACACCTGGCAAGCAATAACATCGAGCATCGTAGCAGGTGGTGTTTTCTCGGGTGATTTTATGGGAACGGATGACAGCTGGGCATCTGGTTTTCACAGTGCGACAGCGCCTTTGAGCAAACAAGAAATACTTCATTTGTTCAAGGGATTTGAAATCGTTCAGTTTCAGGAACGAAATGAACCGGGGACAACGTTGATCGGGAAGGAGAAGCACTGGCATACGTTTTCTGTCGTTGCAATCAAACGACGGTAATGCTGCTGTCATGAGGATCTCTGAATCTAGATCGCGCAGCGATGCTCCGAAGGTTCAGGTTCACCAGGCTGTTTGAGTTTGATTAGACTTGCTCAAAAATCTCTTCTGGTTGTGTTGAGCCGCAGCGCTACTCAATGTGACTCACATCGAAGTCAATCTCCTGAAATTCGTCTTCATCAGTGTGGTGTACTTTCAGCGTTAAAATTTCGCCGGCCTGGAAAGGCGGTTCATTTTTGTTGGGCCGGAAAAGCAGCATTGCACGTTCAGATGCACTTGACCCTTCACCACGACCATAGAGAACGGCCTGACTGACAGGATGCTTATCATCCTGACTTTTGCCTGAGCGGAAGGCATAGACGATCTGGCTTCTGACAGGGATACGGCGCAGCCAGATACGAAGCGCGCCATCCCGGGCGGCATGAGGGGGCACAGTAATTTTCATAAGATCCTGAGTATAGCTCCCCGTGGTTGTGAAACGCTTCAACCACGGGGAAGAATTTTATTGCTTCGCAAATGTCCGTAAGGAGCAGCCGTCATATTTGATGCTGTCCGGGGCAACCACCTTGCCTTTGCCATCAAGTACGATGAGATAAATTTTCAGATCTTCCACCGACTTCTTCCTGCCGATATATCGTCGTAGTCCACGGGTGAGGTCGATCGTGTAGCGGGTATGCTCATACCGTAAGGGATGTTTGGGGCGGATATCGTATTCATCTCTCAGCGCTTGTGCCGGGTTGCAGTGACCGGGAGCGCCGTGGCATTTACCGTGACCAAAAAGCACCAGGCGTCCTGAATAACTGTCATCGTCAAAACCTGTTCCAGCGTTGCAGGCTGGATTGTCGATATAAGCACGAATTTCATAGCTGTCTTTCGGCGGATGAAGCCGCAGAAAATCAAGCTGAGCCCGGACAAAGCCGCCTTCAACCAGACCAAACGAAAGCTCTTTCGCATGGCTGGCAGCCGCGGAGAGGGATCGGGCAGGCAGCGTATTGGTGGTCCCCGTGGCTGCAACGGCAGATTCGACGGAGTTCTCGGAGTAGATGTATTTCAGGGAAGTTTCAGCATCGATCAGATCCTTGCCGACTCTGCCGTCGTACACAACTTTTTGCAGCACATGGGGAGGAATATTGGCATCCGGGTGCAATGTCTGCCAGTCGAACCAGACTTTGTCGACCATACTGTGATGCAGCCAGAATAAGGGGTCATAGGCGGCCGAGATTACGGCCCACATGTCGCCATTGTTGTCGGGTAAAGGCGAATCGTCGACACCCCCGACGAGTACGTGAATCGCACCATGGGCGCCAAAGTTGAAGTCATCCTGAAAACTCACAAAGTTGGGGTTATCCATATAGCGGTCAACATCATCCTTTAATTGGTTGATGTTCTGTTTAAACGCTGCAGGGAATCGCTGGGTGTATTGTTCTTCACCGGCTAAACCTTGCGAGAGGGTACGGTACAAACTTTTGGCACGGTTCAGCGGGTTTTCGACAGTATCGCCGTTCTGATTCTTGTAGCTTGTGTCATTGAGTAATTTCGGCAGTCCATTGGCAGCATGAGTGGATTTGTTGAACTGTGTCCAGTCCCAGTAGGGAAGCGTCAGCTCCAGATCCTTGTCTTTGCGTTTCCACTGTAATGCGGTATTCAGGGCTTTCTCAAATGAATAGAGGTAGGAACGATGCCAGGTCAGGAATGTCCGGCTGTCATCGTGACAAAGGTCCTGATCGTATCCATGGCCCCTGGCTAAAGCGTAGTAACCCCGTCGGTCACCAATGGCGAGGTCTGATATTTCATACATGGCTGCGTAAGCATCGCGTAGGTCCTGAACATCCTCCGGATTCAGGCGCAACAAATTGAAGCGGATAAGCGGAAGTCCTGCCAGCTTTCTCCGGTAGTTGAGTTTCGCGACAGTCGTCATGGTTCACTCCTGCAAGGTGGAATGGGTTGAAATGCAAAATGACTGGTTTGCACAAAAAATAATGCTCGTGTGTAGTTAATATAAGACATGAAAAAGAGGTCTGTTGCCGAAGGTGGAAAATTAGAGGGCAAGAGCAAACATGAAACGGATATTTCAAAGGCGGATCAGCTTGATGGATTCAGACGGAAAAATGAAAGTGATGAAGTTTCAACTTCAATTCCGGGAAAGAAAAATTGCGAGGCAGAGTGAAACGGGCAGGTGCGTGTTTATTGGCATGGAAAACAAAAAGAGCGCCACAAGGGCGCTCTCAATCATGTTCTTTTACGAAGAGGGCTTATACGCGCTCAACGTTAGCAGCTTGAGGACCTTTTTGGCCTTGCTCGATATCGAACTTCACTTTCTGACCTTCAGCCAGAGATTTGAAGCCTTCACCAGTGATAGCACGGAAGTGAACGAATACGTCAGCACCGCCGTTGTCTTGAGTGATGAAACCAAAACCTTTCTCGTCGTTAAACCACTTAACAGTACCAGTTGCTTTAGACATAGGATGTCTCCTGAAAATATTAGGAACAATAACGCCCAGGGGCGTGCTTCATGCCAACATAATGGATTGCTTATGGACAAGGATGTAGCTCTTCAGGACAACGGCGCTTAAGGTGAAGCGGGTGTAACGAAGTATACTTTTCACTTTGTTGCATAAATAGCGTTGCATTATAGGCAGGCCCATTAGGCCATATTGCAAGGTCGACGGCAAGGAAATAGTGAGTTTCACCTAAAAAAATCTGAGTAATTGTGATGTTAGCTTCACTTATGGTGGATTTTGAAAAGGGATTCAAGCGGTTAGCAGTGATATGAATAACGTAAATTGGTCGGATGACTGACCGGATAACGTGCAGGTACAAAAAAAGGGCCAGTCAGCCCTTTTGGTCGCTAACGTTCTGTTAACTTATATTTTTTCGACATTCGCCGCTTGCAGACCTTTCTGGCCTTGCTCAACGTCATAGGTCACTTTTTGGCCTTCGGCCAGTGTCTTGAATCCATCACCAATAATCGCGCGGAAGTGTACAAATACGTCAGCGCCACCGTTATCCTGAGTGATAAAACCAAATCCTTTTTCTTCGTTAAACCACTTAACGGTACCTGTTGCTTTAGACATGTTGTCTCCTGAATCTCTAACTCTTACGTAGCTAACCAATAATTTTTTAACGTGAATGCCAACGTACTGCTAGCTTCAGGACAACAGCCTTCAGAAAAAACCTTGACGAGAAGTGTTGCACGCGTATTGCATCTTGCCAAATCACTACTGGTATCTGGAAAGAGTAGGCTCTGATATACCAAAAGCAAATAATTAAGCGGAAGTTTGTGAGTCACCTAACAAGAAACTATGCGCATATTTGTTTTTTAACTCCTTGTCTCATAAATGAAAAACAACTGTCATCACATTGGCAAGCTATGATGACATCATTGTCTGGTTAAATATGCGATTCAAACAATGAAGTCCTGAGTGAGATCAATGAAATGAAGGGGGAATTGATTTCATTGAGATCTTACTTGAGAAGCAAGAGGGGTTTCTGATATAACCCAGATTAATTTAGGCTTTCAAGTTTCATAGTAAGGACAAAACATGAACAATATCCTGGAATTGGTTCGGCTTGCCAGACGCAGAAATAAGCTAAAACGAGAAATTCTGGATAATGACCGTAAAATCAGAGACAACCGCAAGCGTGTCGAACTGCTTGAAAACCTGATTGACTATATTCAGCCTGAAATGTCACATGATGAAATTGTCAGCATTATTGAGACAATGAAAGGCGATTATGAAGATCGTGTGGATGACCACATTATTATCAGTGCCGAGTTGTCTAAAGAGCGCCGTGAAGCCAGTAAACTGCTCAAAGAACAAAAACGAACTGAACTGGCGAGTCGTCCAACCAAGTAAATGGGTGAAAAACGCGGTTCAAATGGATCATGAAGGAAGCTGCGCTCAGGCGCAGCTTTTTTTATGGCACTTGATTAAAAAGAAAAGCCGCAAAGGCGGCTTTTTTTGAAAAGGCAAGTACGCGTACAAGGACGGTGCTTAAACAGCTAAGGTTTCAATTTGAGCTTTGGCTTGATTCAGGCCTTTGCTTGCCATTTCATCACCCATGTTCAGCGCTTCGGCGTAAACGAACTCAACATCGGTCATGCCAACAAAGCCCAGAATTGTTTTCAGGTAAGGGACCATTGTATCCGTTGCATTCCCTTGGTGCATGCCACCGCGAGAGGTGACAACAATGACTTTTTTGTTGGTCAGCAGGCCAACCGGGCCATTTTCGGTGTAAGAGAAAGTCACACCAGCACGGGCAATTAAGTCAAACCAGTTTTTTAACTGCGTCGGGATACTGAAGTTGTACATTGGCGCACCAATGATCAGCGTATCACTGGCTTCAATTTCTTCAATCAGCTGGTTTGACAGGGCAATGGTCTCTTGCTGACGCTGAGTCAGGTTATCACTGCCGCGTAAACCGCCAGCCAGTTCGCCATCCAGTACAGGCAGTGGATTAGCAACCAGGTCGCGTTCAATAATGGTTGAGATGTCGTCTGCTTTCGTATTGACCAGATGGTCGATCAGTGCATTCGATTGAGAGTAACCACCAAGGATGCTGGATTTCAGAACAAGAATTTTAGACATAACACGCTTCCTTCAATAAAAATGCTGGGGAGTTGCTGAACTTGGAACTCACTATAAAACTTGAAGTACGCAGCTAAAAGCTGAAAAAGTTGTGTAACTTGTTCAACAATTTTGAAGGAAAGGAATATCTGTACAAAGAAGACGAATAACCTGAAAGGTAAGTGACTGAAAATAAGATAAAAAATAGCCCGAAACGACTCCTGTTTCGGGCTTAGGGGAATGGCTCGTGAGAGCCTTGCGCTAACTGGTTTGTAAATGGAGATCAATTACAATATCAATCTTAGTTCACACAGTATTTTTTGCCAGTTTTAGCCCTGAGACAGCCAAGGCTACTGAGATAGAACCATTAATTAATCATCTGCTCCGAATTTAACAGCGATTCCCAGATAAACCCGTATCTCGGACCAGTTCTCTGGGCATGCCGTTTTTAATGCGGTTGCCGACCCATTTCCCCAATCCGAACGGGAAATCCTGATAGGTAACAATGACTTCACCTTTGCCTGTCATCGTTTCCGGTCGGATATCGCGGCCCATGATCCACTCATTGGCTTGCGCCTCAGTCAGAGCAATACATTGCGGTTCTTTGCCTGTTGCCAGTGTCATGATGGCTTCATGTTGCCAGCGGTAACCTTTTTTATGTTGTTCAGCCAGTTTAATGCCAATACGCTGAAAACGAATATTGTCCAGTAGCGGGCGAAGCCGGGCAGGGAAGAGCCAGATTTCCTGATCACGAAGCCAGAGTTCCCGGTCATCCGGAACCCGGAGTGAAAGATCCTGATTTAACTGGTTCAGAATCTGCTCACTTTCTTTGTGGGAAGCCGGGGAAAAAGGGAATTTGGCTTTCCGTTTTTGGGGCTGCTCGGTTTCAACGGGGGCGAGTTTGCGGATGCGTGCCACGAAAAAGCCTTCACTGTCGTAAACCTGCGGGAAAACATGCAAAAAGCCTTCTTCAGTACAGGTTTTTTCTGCGCCCTCGAAGAGTTCACTCAGCGGTTCAAACGCAACGGCCTCACCAAAGGTCTCTTTCAGATAAAGGCAGACACCCTGGTTTTCTGTCCGGTTCAGGGTACAGGTGGAATACACCATAACCCCCCCAGGTTTCAACGCCTGAAAAGCACTGACAATTAAATCACGCTGGATTGCTGCGATTTCCTCGATATGTGCCAGGCTCCAGTTCGCCATTGCATCTTCATCTTTCCGAATCGCGCCTTCGCCTGAGCATGGTGCGTCCAGCAGGATGCTGTCGAAAGCTTCTGGCGTCCAGCTGCCAAACACTTTGCCGTCGAAATGAGTCAGTGCCGTGTTGGAAACGCCACAGCGTTGCAGGTTTGCATGAAGAACCTTGATGCGGCTGGCAGACAGCTCATTGGCAACCAGCGCTCCCTCATGCTGCATTGCTGCCGCGATCTGGGTGGTTTTTGAACCGGGCGCTGCAGCCATGTCGAGCACGCAGCCAATCTGGTCGTTATCCGTCAGCAATGCGGTAACGGGCAACATGGAACTGGCTTCCTGAATATAGAAAAGCCCGGCCAGATGTTCGGGGGTATTGCCGAGTGACTCGGTTCTGGTTTCATCGTAGTCAATCCAGAAGCCTTCCTGACACCATGGGATTGGCGTGAGCTGCCAGTCTTTGTCCCGGATACGCTCCAGAAAATCGGACACTGAAATTTTCAGGGTGTTAACCCGGATACTGCGCCGAAGCGGGGTGCGGCAGCAGGCGAGAAAGCTGTCCATATCCAGACCATCTGGCAAAATCTGGCGAATGTGGTGAATGAAGTCGTCTGGAATATAAATGGACTGATGCACTTGCTTTATCTCAGTTAGAATGCAGAGGCGGCAAGTCTATAACAAACCGGCGGTTGGATATAGCCCGGTCTGGCTGAGATCCGGCAGATACGAAACAGGCAAGCACACCGGCTTGCCTGTGAGGGATGGGTTGTCGACTCCTTACTCAGCTGGAATGGCAGTGCGCCATTTTTTCCACTCAGGATTGGCTTTCTCGTGCAGCAGGAAATGGGTGCCTGTCTGAGCAGGTGCTGAGAGCGGCTGTCCCTCTGGTGTTGCCAGGGCAATCCCGCCCCGTATCAGCGTATCCACTGTTCCTGCCTGAATACTGGCGCCGGTCAGTCCCAGGCTGACATCTAATCCGGAAGTATTCCAGAATACAGTATCGGCCCGGACCAAATGGCGGAAATCAGGTTCGATTTGCGCTTCAATCAGAACCCGGTCTGCCAGCTCACCCAAGGCCACATTACTGACCTGGCCCACCTGAATGTCTCTGAATAACAAGGGCGTGCCGGGACGCACGGATGCGCGGGCAACGCTTTCCAATATGACGGTCAGGCCATTAAAGGTTTCGCTGGCCTGTTCAGAGAGTGTAAACGTCTGGCGATAGTTTCCTTCTCCGGGTTCTACTTCAATATAACTGCGAAGGATACTGTCGAGATTCTTCACTCCGGTGAGGTCAATCTTCGGTGCCACCAGCCAGAAGTGCGTTTCGGTTCGGGTCAGTGAATCTGCAAATTGCGGGAAGAGTCGGGCATCGATGGTCACCAGTCCGGTTTTAAAATCAGGTGTCAGCGTCAGGACTTTACCGACCACAACCCCCTGAAACTGAATATTGGTACCGGCCGAGATGCCTTTTGCATGGCTGGCGGTCAGGCTGATCTGAGTGCCGAATTCCTTGGCATCTTTCAGGCTGGCAAAGAGTTTGAACTGCTTGCCGACCCGGTTTGGAATGCCGCTCATGCTGTCAAAAGCAATGCCGCCTTTAATCAGGGAAGCCAAAGGGCTGGCTTTGATGTTGACGCCGCTCAGGCCAGCCTCAACTTCCACACCAGACTGATTCCAGAATACACTGCTGGCTGTAATTAAATGGCGATACTGGTTTTGAATTGCCAGTTTTATTGTGACACCGTCACGGGTCAGAGCGTATTGGCTAACTTTCCCAACCGGCAGGTTGCGATAGAGAACCGGGCTGCCTTCACTGACTGAAGGCAGGGCATCCGCAAAAAGCTGAATGGTTGTACTGCCTTGTTGCTGATTGCCTGCAAGTCGGGCCAGCGACTGATTTTTGAATAATTGATAATGTCGGCGCATTGGGCTTTGGCCTGTGCTGGTGAAAGCAATGCTGTTGCTGATCAGTTGCTCTGCCGGCGGGACTGACACATTAATCCCTTCCGGGCTGATATCAGCCTGGATGCCACCATCAATATAGAATCGGCTTTGACTGCGGACCAGTGCGGTATATTCAGGCTTGATAATGATGTCAAAACGCACCTTGTCTTTATCCAGAATGACCTGTTTTACGCTGCCGACTGTCATGCCTTTGTGCGTGACTTTGGTGCCTCTGCTGATGCCATAGCTTTGGTCTGCACTCAACTGGATACTGGCTGCACCGGGACGTTTTTCTTCCAGCTGTTCCTGAGTGAAAGCTTGAAACTGACGCGACGGTTCGCCTTCCCCCGGGAGCAGGGTGAGGAAGTTCCCTTTAATCAGATTCCCGAGATTTTTGACGCCACTCAGGGACAGATCGGCTTCTTCCAGCAGCATGCTGGTGCCCGTTGTGAGCAGGTCGCTCATGCTGGGTTCGATGGCTGCACTGGCAATAATGCGTTTTCGTTGGCGATCAAGACGCAGGTCGGAAATCTGACCAATCTGCAATCCCCTGTACACAATGGGGGCACCACCTGCACTGATGTTGTTGTTATCCGGTAATTCGATGGTAATGGCGATCCCTCGTCCGGCGGTATTCAGGTCCGGATAGAGCCGAAACAGGTGATTTGGCTGGATCGGTAAACCTTCGTCAGGGGAGTCAAAAGCGATGGCGCCTGCAATCAGCGCAGACAAGCTTTCAAACTGAACATCCACGCCATTTAAGCCAATATTGGCGCTGACACCACTGACGTTCCAGAAGCGGCTTTTGTTCGTCACCAGATTGGCATACTGAGGCTGAATCAGCACATCAATCAGAACGCGTTTCTTATTATTACTCAGGGTGTAGTTATAGACTTCACCCACCGGGATTTTTTTATAGTAAACCTGTGCGCCCACTGACACTGAGCCTAAATCGGGCGCCTGAAGCTGAATCGTCAGGCCGTCCCCAGCCGGTGTTTCTGCGGGCTGGCTGTCCAGAGCCGTGAATTCATTGGTTGGTTCCCCTCGTCCGGGCAGCAACGCAATGTAGTTGCCGGAGACCAATGCATCCAGTCCGCTGATACCAGTAATGGAGGCTTTCGGTTTCACCAGCCAGAAACGGGTGCCTTTTCGCAGGATCTGCACCGCTTCCGGGTAGATGTCGGCCGTGACATAGATACTGTGCAGATCTTCAGACAGTTTGACATCCCGGACAATCCCGACTTCCAGACCCTGATAACGAATCGTTGTCCGGCCTGCAATCAGACCGGCGGCATCTTCAAAGTGAATTGTAATCCGCTGTCCGGCTTCACTGACTGCCTGAAAAACAAGCCAGGCGGCCAGTCCCAGCGCCAGAAGCGGGAGAATCCACAGCGGAGAGATTTGCCTGTCTCTTTTGACATTGACCGGCTGTGGTTGCTGCGGGCCGACTGGCGGACCAAACGGAGACTGTGGAGGGTAGTTATTTTTTGTCATAGTTATCCCAAATCAGACGAGGATCCAGACTTTCTGCGGCTAACATGGTCAGTACCACAACCGTAGCAAAGGCAATCGCGCCAGGGCCTGGCGTGAAATCAAGAATTTGGCCACGGTCAATCAGTGCGACCATGATGGAAATGACGAACAGGTCCATCATGGACCATTTACCAATCCATTGAATAATACGGTACATCCTCATTCGGTAAATATGATTGATATTTCTTTTGAAATGAATACACAGCAGGATGAATGCCAGACCGAGTATTTTCGCGATCGGAACAACGATACTGGCAAAGAATATCAGCGCGGCAATGCCTTCCATGCCGGTATTAATCAGGGTGGCAACTCCGGACAGAATCGTATCTTCGAGACGTTTGCCATTATTGAGGAAAATCGAAATCGGGTAGACGTTGGCCGGGATGATAAAAATTGCACCCGTGATGAGAAAAGCCCAGGTCTTCTGAATGGAATGGGGGGCGCGATAGTGAATCGGGCTGTGACAGCGCTGACAATATTCACCTTCGGCCTGACTCATGTGGCAAGTGTGACAATGTAACTTTAGTCTGGTTCCCCGGTGTTCGGTTTCCGGCTGCCAGAGCTCCCAGTACCTTTTCACGTGGATGCGGGTCAGCATGATGACCATGAGCAGCTGCATGCTCACCAGACAAAACAGTCCGGGGCCAGCATAAATGTCGGCGTAATCTTTGACTTTGAAACAGGCAATCCCGAGGCTGACGAGATAAACATCAAACATGGCCCAGTGTTTCAGTTTTTCGATACACCACAATGAACGTTTAAAGAGTGTGAGCTGCCTTTTCGCCAGACCCAGCTGGACGCCGAGTACAGCGAGAAAAACCAAAAAAGGCGCGATTGTACTGCAAAACAGGATCAGAGCTGCCACGGCAGGAAAGTCAGCCGCAAGCGTGAAAGTGCCTGAAGGAATGGTTGCCGGAATCATCACACCGAACAGGCGTATTGTAATCAAGGGATACAGATGGGCTGGCAGAAACAATATCAGCCCAGTGACGGCAATTGCCAGGTCGCCACGCAGGGAGGGCATGCCTCCCCGGTACAGGCGTGATTCGCAGCGAGGACAGAATGCACTTTGGCCCCGGGGGGTCACCATCGGGGTTAAAGGCAAATCACAGCAAGGGCAGAGTCTTACTGTCGACATGGATGGTTCCGTCCTCTTTATTCCGGTTAACTGCTTGAACTGGCGACACTATATTATTTTGTATTGATCCTGGCTACTGTCAGGCCTGCGTTATTCAACGGTTGTTCAGTCTCGCTGGATTGGGCTGAGCCGTACAGGGTCTGATATAGACCGGCTGTATTGACCAGTTCGGAATGCGTACCGGTCTGACTGACCTGTCCGTCTTCCAGAACATAAATGATATCAGCCTGCTTTACTGCCGACAGACGGTGCGCCACGATCAATGTGGTTTTGTCATACAAGAAATCGTTCAGGGCTGTATGCAGGGCAGCTTCTGTGGCCGTATCCAGTGCAGACGTTGCTTCATCCAGAATCACGAAATCCGGGTTGGTCAGGATCATCCGCGCGATTGCCAGACGCTGACGTTGTCCGCCGGATAAGCGTATTCCCTGACGTCCGATCTGAGTTTCCAGTCCTTCACTCAGACGTTGTGTGACATCCGTTAACTGCGCGATTTCAAGCGCCTGCCACAATTGTTCATCTTTGTAATCAGCGCCCAGAGACAGGTTGTTCCGCAGTGTGTCATTGAACAAAACCGGTTGTTGTAACACAACAGCCATTTTTTCCCGCAGCGCTTCATAGCTGACGTCTTCTACCGGATGGCCGTTAATCAGAATATCGCCACTGTCTTTCTGATAGATGCCAAGCAGCAACTGAATCAGCGTCGATTTACCACCACCGGATGCGCCCACCAAAGCAACTCGTTTCCCGGCCGGCAAAGACAAGTTCAGACCATTCAAAACCTTCTTATCTTCATCATAGGAGAAATCAAGGTTATTGATCTCTATGGCAATGTGTTCACCTGCAATGAACGGGTCTACTTTCGCAACCGGACGTACTTCTTCTTCGAGAGCAATGAGATGATTCAGCCGTTGCATCGCCGCAGAAGCACCGTACCAGGCAAATTGGATCCCCAGCAATTCCTGCACCGGACTCAGCATAAACCAGAGGTAGCCAAAGACGGCGAACATCTGGCCGATGGTTAAATCACTGAACAGGACCATCAGCATCGCAGCGGCACGAAACAGTTCGAAACCAATCAGAAACAGCAGGAAAGAGACGCGTCCGGCGGCTTCAGACTGCCAGGCATACTTGTCAGCATTGTGGCGGATACTGTTGGCATGTTCTTTCAGGTTGGCCAGAAAGTCCCGTTCACGGTTTGCTGCCCGCAGCTGATAAATCCCGTCGAGGGTTTCAACCAGTCGTTGCTGAAATTTTTCAAACGCCTGGTTTTCTTTGCGTTTCAGGTGTTTGACCCGGTTCCCCATTTTCCGCGAAGTATATATAACCACCGGATTGACCAGAAGGATGAACAGCCCGAGTTCCCAGTTCAGCCAGAGCAGCACAACGGCTGTACCGATGACGGTCAGGATACCAATCAGGAATCGGCTGAGTGTATCGCCGACAAACTTATCAATTGTTTCGACATCGGTGACCAGATGAGACGTGATCCCGCCGCTCCCACGTTCTTCATACTGGCGCATGCTGATCCGGCCCAGCTTATCAATCAGATGGCGTCGCATCTGATAAGTGATATTTTTCGCGACCAGGGTGAATTGCCGGCTCTGCAAAATGTTCAATGCCTGGCTTGCGGAACGCATCAGGACGACCATCAGCAGGACCAGTACAATGTAGGCTGCTGATGTTTGCCAGGCTTCAGGAAGAAAGTTGTTGAGGAGAGCGACACCTTTGCCGGGTTGTTGCAGGAGAACTTCATCCACCATCAGCGGCATGAGCAGTGGAATCGGGACGCTGATCAGCGTGGCAACAACTGCGATGATATTGGCAGCGATTAGCCTGTTTTTATGATGTTTTGCTTGCTTTATCAGCCATGACCAGTTAATCATTTGATTCTTTGAGTCTTTCACTATGATAATGATTCCTATTTCTATGAAAGGGTGCCATTTTAGCGGCTATATAAGGAGTAAGCCATGGAAAATAAATCTGCATTCTACCGGCGTTTAACCCAACAGGCAGTGGCACTGGTTGACGGGGAAACCGATATCATTGCTAATATTTCTAATATTAGTGCCTTACTCAACATGGAGTTAGAGGATATTAACTGGGTAGGTTTCTATTTACTGAAAGATAATGAATTGGTGCTGGGCCCATTCCAGGGCAATCCTGCTTGTGTTCGTATACCTGTGGGGCGGGGTGTTTGTGGTACCGCAATCGCTGAGAATAAAGTGCTGCGAGTGAGTGATGTTCATCAATTTGAAGGTCACATTGCATGCGATGCGGCCAGTAATTCTGAGATCGTGATTCCATTCTCTGTGAAGGGCCAGTTGTACGGCGTGTTGGATATTGATAGCCCAAGTCTGTCAAGATTTGACCAGGAAGATGAAAACGGACTAGTTTCATTCATTGAGGAACTACAAATTAAGCTCTAATTGTATGCTTTCGGTGGTTTTTCAGTATTAGGTAATTATAATAGCCCGCACTTATTGGTTTTAATTAAAAAGCACTAACAGCGAGATACTCTCGCTTTGTCAGGAAATTCCATGGAAAACTCTGAAAAGTTAACGAACAGTAAAGAAGTGATTGCCTATATTGCTGAGCAATTTCCAAAGTGTTTTACTGTTGAAGGTGAAGCTAAACCATTAAAAATTGGTATCTTCCAAGACCTCGCTGAACGACTGAGTGACGATCCTAAAGTCAGCAAAACTCAGCTGCGAGCAGCGCTTCGTCAGTACACTTCTTCCTGGCGTTATCTTCATGGTGTCAAAGCCGGTGCTAGCCGTATTGACCTTGATGGCAATGAGTGTGGTGTGTTAGAACAGGAACATGTCGAGCACGCACAGAAAGCGCTTGAAGAAAGCAAAGCTAAAGTTCGTGCCCGTCGTAAAGAACAGGCAGCAGCGAAAGCCGCCTCAGAAGGTGACGCTAAGCCAAAGAAAGTTCGAGCAAAATCGCCTAAAGCTAGAAACGTGAAGCCAAAAACGTCTAAGCTAGATAAGAAGCCGGTAGAAACAACTCGCGCTTTGTCTTCTGATGAAGTGAAAGTTGGTAAGGATGTCAGTGTCAATATGGGCAATGGCAACATGCCGGCAACAATTGTGGAAATTAATAAGGACGATGTGCGTGTCCGTCTGACTAATGGCCTGACCATGGTTGTGAAAGCGGAGCACCTTCGTTCGTAAAGGAGAATGCTCGACGTATGAAATGTCGATTCCGTTTCTCACTGATCGCTGCCGGCATCGTGCTGGCAGCATCAGCCCAGGCCCTGGAAGCCACACATACTCAAAGTGAATTGCCTGTTTTAACACCTGAAAAACAGCATGCGACCGCCAGTAAGCGAGTAGCCTCACGGTTTACTCGATCTCACTATCGCCAATTCTCACTTGATGACCAATTCTCAGCCCACATTTTCGATCGTTATCTGGAAATGCTGGACTACAACAAAAGCTTTCTGACAAAGTCTGATATTCAGCAGTTTGACCAATGGAAGTTTCAGCTGGATGATCAACTGAAGCGGGGGGAAACCACCGCAGCCTACGATATCTTCAATACTGTCCTCAAACGCCGTTTTGATCGTTATCAATATGCATTAAGTCTATTGGATAAACCTATGTCTTTTAGTGTGAACGAAGATATGGTGATTGATCGTTCTGAACTGGCATGGCCAAAGGACCGGGCTGAGCTGAATGAGATTTGGCGCGAGCGGGTTAAATCGGATGAACTGAATCTCAAACTGGCGGGCAAAGACTGGAAAGACATCCAGGAGACCTTGAGTAAGCGTTATAACAACGCACTGAAGCGTCTGACTCAAAGCCACAGTGAAGACGTATTCCAGCTTTACATGAACGCTTTCGCGCGTGAAGTTGATCCGCATACCAGTTATCTTTCACCTCGCAGCGCTGAGCAATTCCAGTCTGAAATGAACTTGTCTCTTGAAGGGATTGGTGCGGTTCTGCAAGTCGATGACGAATATACAGTGATTCGTTCACTGGTTGCTGGTGGCCCGGCGTCCAACTCGAAAAAACTTGCTGCCGGAGACCGGATTATCGGTGTGGGTCAGGAAGGGAAAGAGATGATCGACGTTGTAGGCTGGCGCCTGGATGACGTTGTGCAGCTGATCAAGGGTCCGAAAGGCAGTAAAGTTCGTCTGGAGATATTGCCTGAGGGCAGTAACGCCAAGAGTTACAGTGTCACAATTGTTCGTGATAAAATTCGCCTTGAAGACAGAGCAGCGAAATCTTCAGTCGAAGTTTATCAGGGACGCAAGATCGGCATTCTTGAAATCCCAAGTTTCTACGTGGGACTTTCCGAAGACACCAAGAAAGAACTGGCCAAGCTGAACAAGCAGCAAGTTGACGGGATCGTGATTGATCTGCGAAATAATGGTGGTGGTGCACTGACTGAAGCCACGGCATTGACCGGACTGTTTATTGACAGTGGTCCTGTGGTGCAGGTTCGCGATAGTTACGGCCGGGTCAAAGTGAATGGCGATTCTGACGATCGCGTGTATTTCGATAGTCCGCTGACGGTTCTGATTAACCGTTACAGTGCTTCTGCATCTGAGATTTTTGCAGCAGCAATGCAGGATTATGGCCGTGCCGTCATTATTGGTGAGCAGTCCTTTGGTAAAGGAACCGTTCAGCAACACCGTTCTCTGAATCATATCTACGATCTGTTTGATAAGCCGCTGGGTCATGTTCAGTACACGATTCAAAAGTTCTATCGCATTAATGGCGGTAGTACTCAGAATCTTGGTGTTGTCCCGGATATCAGCTTCCCGACTGCAGTTGATCCTGCGGATACAGGTGAAAGCGTAGAAGACAATGCTTTACCTTGGGATAGCATTAAGCCTGCGGGCTATCAGAAGATGTATGACTTCTCGCCATTACTGCCTTCTTTGCGTGCGAAGCACATGCAACGCATTAAAAGCGACAGAGAGTTTGGCTTTATCTTTGACGATATTGCGAAGTATAAAGCTGAAAAAGACAACAATACTTTATCGTTGAATGAGAGCAAACGGCGAGCAGAGCAGGATAAAGAAGAAAGAGAACGTCTGGATCGTTTGAATGTCCGTCAAAAAGCACTGGGCAAAAAACCATTCCTGGCACTCAAAGATGTACCGAAGGATTATGAAGCACCTGATGCTTACCTGGACGAAGCAGTTGCCATTACTGCTGACTTAGTCAAGGCTGAGCAGAGTTAATGCTTCTCTGATCCGCCGCAACATCCTATCAACGGCACACATCAGTTGTGCCGTTTTTTTTTGTCTTCTGAAAAGACGAGACATCCATCAACACTTTCTTTCCTGTTAAGGCCTTGTCATCCGCATGCTGTCGTCTCAGATTTGAAACAGGGTGAGGAATACTTGTGACGCTTGTCATATTCTTGCGCGAGAAACAAAAACGAGGGCTAGTTTGAATAGTAGGGGCTGGTATTTGTCAGGGGTACTATCATGCTGCGTTCCATCATTTTGTCATTCATATTGAGTCTGTTTACATGGAGTTACACTGTCGCTGCGGATGATCTGACAGAGTTTGACTATCCGCTGTTATTGGGAGACTGGTACTGGTTCAGTACCACAGATGAAGGCGTCGAAAGTGAGGGGATTCATTATCGTGCAATGAATATCAAGTTCAATTCTGCATACCATTTTAAGGTGCGGCTGCTCCGTACAGACGGACGTATTGATGAGTGGGAAGGGAAGTACGATATTGACGAAACAACACTGACAATGAACTCAGCCGGCCAGCCTGCACAGCAGCATGAATATGTACTCAGTTATAACCAGTTCCTGCTGGATGGGGCCCGTTTTACAAAATTAGCCCCCGAAAATCTGCCGGGCCGTTGGCGCTCGTCCATGATTAAAGGCCAGGATGTCGATAAACGGGTATCGGAACTGAAGTTATCGTTACGGCCTGACTTTCTGTTTTCGGCTCAGGTGATTGGTAAAGACGGGAAGCAAATCGAGCACAAAGGTATCTATTATCTTGAGGACGATCGGATCGTCCTGATTTATGAAGATGGTCAGCACGACAGTCATTTCAAGTTAGGGGGAGATAACACACTCACCCTGACGAATAAACAGTTTGGTATGGAAGCAGTCATGCAACGTCAGTAAGTCAACTTCATTTATCAGAAAGCAAAGAGAGGCTGAAATAGCCTCTCTTTTTTGGGAACGATTTAAGTGCAGTTAATCGTTGGCAATTTTAAATGCTTGTCTCAGCTGATCAAGATAGGCTTCATCATGACAAATACTTTTACCCGGTTCATCTGAAATTTTGGCCACCGGCCGTCCTTCACATTCAGTCAGCTTCAAAACAATGTTTAAAGTTTTCACACCCGGTAAATCACATGTCATGCTGGTGCCAATCCCAAAGCTGACGTTGATACGCTCATAGAAATGCTGGTAAATGGTCAGTGCACGTTCCAGTGTCAGGCTGTCTGAGAACACCAGCGTTTTGCTCTTCGGATCCAGCCCCAGTGCTTCATAGTGGGCTATGGCTTTTTCACCCCAGGCGATCGGATCGCCACTGTCGTGACGAAGTCCGGTAAATCGCTGGGATAAACGCAGGTCAAAATCGCGCAGGAAAGCATCCATGTTGATGCAGTCGGTGAGGGCAATCCCCAGGCTATCCGGGTATTCCTGTAACCAGCGGTTGAGGGCCAGCTGTTGTGAATCTGCAAGTTCACCCGCCAGTTGCTGATGTGCCTGGAACCATTCATGGGCCTGTGTACCAATGGGTGTCAGGTTGAGTGTCCGGGCAAGATGGTAGTTTGACGTGCCGCTCAGGTGAGGAAAATGCTGTTTCAGGTAATTCACGACTGCGTAGTGCACATCTTTTGAAAAACGGCGCCGGGTACCAAAGTCAACCAGTGAAAAATGACTGGTATCTGTATCACGGCCAAGCTCATCAAAATGGGCCAGTTTATGTTTCAGCTGCTCAATGGCATCAGTAACTGACAATTGAGGGTAATGGTGATGACAGCGGAGCTCGCAGATGATGGCAAGCAAAGGAACTTCCCACAAAATCAGATCCAGCCATTTACCCTGAATGCGTACTGTGAGCTGTTCATCGTCTTCCCCAACTTCAACCTGCGAAGGATTCAGACGAAAGTCTTTCAGGTAATCCAGATAGTCCTGTTTGAAGAATGGCAGTGAAGCAAGGTATTCAATTTCTTCCTGGGTAAATTTCAGCTCACCCATATGTTCGATTTGTCTTTTGATTTCAGCCTTGAATGGCCGGAGGTCCTCGCCACTGCGACAACGAAACTCGGCGGCGGCGTCTACATCGGGATAAAGGTGGAAGATTGCCTGCTGCATATGGAGTTTGTAGGCATCGGTATCAAGCAGTGAATCAATGATCCAAGGTTGCATAATGTGGTTCATATTGCAGAGTAATTCCTGTTAAAACGGCTAAAATCAATCTATTTGGGCAGTGTGTATAGGTTGGAATTTTTCAGACTTGCCATTGTTACGCGACATGAGATGGGTAACAAGTAAAAAGATAAGATTTTCAGCTCAAGTGCTATCTGCTAACATTTTGTCTTAATTCAGAGAAAAGACCAAATGTGATCATGCTTAGCTATTACTATTAAGTATAGTTGACGCATTTTTAAGCAAACTTGTCTGCCTTTTTTGTATCACAGGCAGTAAGGATGCAATGAGACTTGTCTTTATCCGCTGAATGACCAGCTATCATCATCATGAGCTGGTTTTTGTAATGTTTCAGTTTCGCTGCTGGTGTTTCAATGACTGAAACGCATCAGGGCTGATGGCCTTGCATGATTTTGGAAGGCTTCCCCCTGACGGCGAGACTGCCAATATGGATGACTAAGGAAGAATAGAAATGGCTGATCAACCAACTGCCGCACAACCGACTGCAAAATATCGTGCAGATTATCAGGCGCCGGATTTCACAATCACGGATATCGACCTGACATTTGACCTGCACGACACTGCCACCCGCGTGATTGCTGTCAGTCAAGTGAAGCAACAAACAGAAGGGGTGACTTCGCTGGAGCTGGACGGTGATGAGCTCGTGTTGCATCGGCTGGAAATTAACGGCGAAAGCTGGCAGCACTTTGAGCAGACCGAAAGTGGTCTGATTCTTCGCGAACTGCCCGCCGCATTTGAGCTGACCATTGAGACCGAGATTAATCCGGAAGCGAATACCTCATTGGAAGGCTTGTACAAATCGGGTGGCGGCTTCTGTACTCAGTGTGAAGCTGAGGGTTTCCGCAGAATTACGTATTACCAGGATCGTCCGGATGTACTGGCGCGTTTTACAACCAAAGTCATCGCCGATAAAGCCAGTTTCCCTTATCTGCTGAGCAACGGAAACAAAGTTGGTCATGGTGATCTGGACAATGGCCGCCACTGGGTTCAGTGGCAGGATCCGTTCCTGAAGCCTTGCTACCTGTTTGCGTTGGTTGCAGGTGATTTCGACGTGCTTCGGGACAGCTATCAAACGGTTAGTGGCCGGGACGTCGCGCTGGAAATTTTTGTCGATAAAGGCAATCTGGATCGCGCAGAGCATGCCATGCAGTCGTTGATCAATTCCATGAAATGGGATGAAGAGCGATTTGGTCTTGAGTATGACCTGGATATCTACATGATTGTTGCCGTTGATTTCTTCAACATGGGCGCCATGGAAAACAAGGGGCTGAATATCTTCAACTCCAAATTCGTTCTGGCGAACCCGGCAACAGCGACAGATACCGATTACCTGGGTATTGAGGCCGTGATTGGTCACGAATACTTCCATAACTGGACCGGGAACCGTGTGACCTGCCGCGACTGGTTCCAGCTGAGCCTGAAAGAAGGTCTGACGGTCTTCCGTGATCAGGAGTTCTCTTCAGATCTGGGTTCTCGTCCGGTGAACCGAATCAATAATGTTCGTATCATGCGTGGTCCTCAGTTTGCTGAAGACCGTGGCCCGATGTCTCATCCAATCCGTCCTGAAAAAGTGATTGAGATGAATAACTTCTACACCCTGACCGTTTACGAGAAGGGCAGTGAAGTGATTCGGATGATGCATACGTTGCTGGGCGAAGACGGCTTCCAGGCGGGAATGAAATTATACTTCGAGCGTCACGACGGCACGGCTGCAACCTGTGATGATTTCGTTCAGGCAATGGAAGATGCTTCCGGAGTTGATCTTGGCCAGTTCCGACTGTGGTACAGCCAGTCAGGCACACCGGTGTTGAGCGTCAGCACAGAGTATGACGCTAATGGAAAACGTTACCTTGTCACGGTGAAGCAGCAGACTGCACCGACGCCGGGTCAGAAAGAGAAGCTGCCGCTGCACATTCCGTTTGATATTGAGCTTTACGATAGCAAAGGTGATGTGATTGAGTTACAGCGTAACGGTGAGAAGGTGCACCATGTCCTGAACGTTACTCAGGCTGAGCAAACCTTCGAGTTCGAGCAGGTCAGCGAAAAGCCAGTCATCTCAATGCTGCGTGAGTTCTCTGCGCCGGTTGTGCTTGAATATGATTACAGCGATGAAGAGCTGGTCTTCCTCATGACACATGCCCGCAACGAATTTGCCCGCTGGGATGCTGGTCAGATGCTGCTTGCGAAGTATATCCGCAGCAATGTCCTGGCCGTTCAGGCAGGTAATGCCATAGTCTTCCCGGAAAATGTGGTTGATGCATTCCGTGGTGCACTGCTGGATGAAAAACTGGATCCGGCTTTCATTGCTGAAATGCTGACACTGCCGAGTGAAAATGAAGTCGCCGGCTGGTATGAGCGGGTAGATGTCGATGCGATCCACACAGTGCTGGCTCAGATCGAAGAGATCCTTGCCTCAGCGCTGGAAGATGAGTTGTCTGCTATCTATCACTCTCTGTCACAAAGCGGGTACAACATTACTCATGATGCGATAGCAAAACGTTCGCTGCGCAATCGCTGCCTGGCTTATCTGGCTTATACCGAGCAGGGTGAAAAACTGGTGTCAGCTCAGTACGCTCAAGCCGACAATATGACGGACACAATTGCTGCGATGAGTGCTGCGAATGAAGCGCAACTGGCTTGCCGTGAAGCTCAGATGGCCGATTTCAGCAGCAAATGGAGTCATGATGGTCTGGTCATGGATAAGTGGTTTATTCTGCAGGGTAAAAATCCAGCGGCTGATTCACTGGCCAATGTTCGTGAAACGATGAAGCACCCGGCATTCAGCCTGAAGAACCCGAACCGGACGCGTAGTCTGGTTGCAAGCTTCTGTGCGAATAACCCGGTTCGTTTCCATGCGAAAGACGGCAGCGGTTATCGTTTCCTGACTGAGATTCTGACGGCACTGAACAGTTCGAATCCTCAGGTGGCTTCCCGACTGATTGAACCTTTCCTGAAGTATCGTCTGTACGACGAGGCTCGTCAGGCGCTGATGCGTGCCGAACTGGAACAACTGGCGAAACTGGAAAATCTGGCGAGAGATTTGTTCGAGAAAGTGGAAAAAGCTCTTGAACAATAAGCCTGATTTGCTTTAATCAGAAAGCTCCCCCAAAAAGGGAGCTTTCTTTTTATCTGTCTGATGGCCTGTTTACATGAAGAGATACACCTTTTCAGTCAACATTCCTTACCAAACCTTCCTTCAGCATTACTCTGGTGCTGCCAGTGCTGTGCTGGTGTATACGGATGAAGGCCTTCGTCTTCAGCTTCCAGCCAGCAGACTGCGACCGTTTCTGAGTCAGCTTGGGGTTCGGGGGCGTTTCAGAGTGAGTGTCAGCCTGGAAAATCGCTTGGAAAAATTGGAGAAAATCGCTTAGAACCTTGCTTTAGTCAGAAATTAACAAAAACACTACATAATTATGCGAATGTAGATTTTTTATCTGTTTTGAATAAAGCATATTCTGACGGGAATTCAGTTTTGCTATTTAGTTTTTTTGCTGTGAAAAACCATTGATTTCTAGATGGTTAGACCAGATTAAAGGGTTAACAGCAACAGAGTGCGTCATATTATCCCTTGGCCGTGTCCCCCCGAGCTAAAACATCTACCTTAGTCACATATTCGATTTTTTCTTCTGATTACAGAGTAATTATCGTAACCATTTGGCAACAAAACGCCCTACAATAGCTTCCGAATCAACTATACCTCGCCAGAGAGAAGTTTTTAGTGCTGAACTCGGGGCGTCGTTATCAAACCCTATACTAGATTGATAAAAGTAATAACGATGGAGCATCTGCTATGACCGCACCTGACCCAATAGTGCCGGTACTACTTGAAAAAGTGTATGGCTTAATCCAGGACAAGATAGAAACCCCTCAGCAGTCATTAGTCGAAGTGTTTGCTCAACGATTGTTAGGACAACTGGCAGAAGACGATCTGCTTCAACGGAATGAATCTGATTTGTATGGTGCTGTTCTGAGCCTCTGGCACCATCTCGTGCAAAACCAACCGGACCAGACTTCTGTTCGTGTTTATAACCCGACATTAAGCCGCTATGGCTGGCAGTCAACCCACACGGTTGTGGAAATTGTGACGCCTGACCATCCGTTCCTGGTCGACTCAGTACGTATGACACTCAATCGTCAGGGGATTAACAGTCACCTGATGTTTAATGGTCCTTATTATTTCAAGCGCGATGAACAAGGCACGATCATCGAAGCCTGTGGCGAAGATGGCGACTTACAGACGCTGTTCCACATTGAAGTGGATCGTTTGTCCAGCAAAGAAGAAATGGAAGCGCTGAAAGTTGAACTTGAGCAAGTCTTGCAGGACATTGAGCTGGTTGTGAATGACTGGCAGGCAATGCAGAGCAAGATGATTGCAATTGCTGAAGAATTAAAAACTGCCAGCCTGCCGGTAGAACAGAGTCATTGTGATGAAGCGATTGAATTCCTGGAGTGGGTCACTCGTCACAACTTCACCTTCATGGGTTACCATCAGTATGATTTGATTCCTGTGGAAGGGGACTTTGAACTGCGTCCTTGTAATGAACAAGGTCTGGGTCTGCTGAGTAAGCCGGGTAAAGCCCGCACATTAATGTTGTCCGAATTACCTGAATCAGCTCGGGTTGAAGCAAGAAAACCAAATCTGCTGATTCTGACGAAGAGTAATGCGAGATCAAAAATCCACCGTCCGGCTTATACCGATTACATTGGTATTAAACGCTTTGATAAAGACGGTAATGTCATCGGCGAGCATCGTTTTACCGGTTTGTATGCTGCAACCGCTTATCATCAGACGGCGATGAACATCCCATTGATCCGCAATAAAGTCGTTCGTATTCTCAAGAGCAGCGGCTATTCCGAAGGCTCTCATTCTTGGAAAGCGATGAACAACATCCTGGAAACTTATCCGCGGGATGAGCTGATCCAGGCCAGCGAAAAAGAAATGCAGGAAGTGGCCAGCGGCGTTGTACGTATGCAGGATCGTGATCTGCTGCGTTTGTTTGTCCGCCGGGATCCTTTTGGCCGATTCTTCTCTTGCATGGTGTATGTAACCCGCGAGCGTTACAACACTGAACTGCGTATTAAAACGCAGCAAATTTTCAAGGAGTACTTTGGCTCCGACCAGAACGTGGATTTCACCACTTCTTTCTCTGAAGGCCCACTAGCGAGAACTCATTATATTGTGCGTGTAGATAACAATAACTTTGATGTAGATGTAAAAGCGATCGAACGTAATCTGGTTGAAGCAGCTGTTTCCTGGGAAGATCGTCTGAGTGATTCACTGATCTCCAACTTTGGTGAGAATAAGGGAACGCCACTGGCGAAGAATTATGCTCGTGCATTCCCGCGTTCATACAAAGAGCAAATGCTGCCAGGTTCTGCAGTTGCAGACATCGAATTGCTGGAAGGCCTGAGTGAAGATAACAAGCTGGGCATGCTGTTCTATCGTCCGCAGGAAGTTGCGACCGATTCACGTTTTGTGAAGCTGAAACTTTATCATCGTGATGAGCCCATCCATCTGTCTGATGTGATGCCAATGCTGGAAAACCTGGGTCTGCGCGTGATTGGTGAATCACCGTATGAGGTTGTTACAGCGAACGGTACGGTTTACTGGATCCTGGACTTCGCTATGCTGGTTACCGGCACTCGCGAGATTGATCTGAGTGATGCACGTGATCGTTTCCAGGACGCATTTGCTGCAATCTGGCACGGTGGACTGGAAAGTGACGGATTTAACCGTCTGCTGCTGTGTGCAGGACTGACCGGCCGTGAAATCACGATTGTCCGGAGTTATGCACGCTACATGCGTCAGGTTGGTTTCCCGTTCAGTCAGCAATACATTGAAGATACGCTGGCAAATCATACGGATCTGGCCCGTGATCTGGTTGAGCTGTTCGCACTGCGCTTTGATCCTGCACGTAATTTCAGCAATAAAGCAGAAGAAGCGCTGATTGCAGACATGCATGCCAAGCTTGAAGAAGTTGAAAGCCTGGATGACGACCGTATCATCCGCCGTTACATGGAAATGATTCAGGCGACACAACGCACGAACTACTATCAGCTCGATGATAGTGGTCTGCCAAAACCATGGCTGTCTCTGAAACTGCGTCCGTCTGAGATCCCAGAAATTCCTGCACCAGTGCCATTCTTCGAAATTTTCGTGTACGCACCGGATATCGAAGGTGTTCACCTGCGTGGTGGTAAGGTCGCCCGTGGTGGTCTGCGTTGGTCTGATCGCCAGGAAGATTTCCGGACTGAGATCCTGGGTCTGGTGAAAGCGCAACAGGTGAAGAACACCGTGATCGTCCCTGTGGGTGCGAAAGGTGGTTTTGTCTGTAAGCGTCAGCCACAAATGACCACTCGTGAGGAAATTCTGGCTGAAGGTCAGCGTTGCTACAAACGCTTCATCCGTGCGCTGCTGGATGTGACAGATAACATTCATGAAGGTGAGATTATTCCGCCTGCCAGCGTGGTTCGTCATGATGAAGATGACCCGTATCTGGTTGTTGCTGCCGATAAAGGAACGGCAACGTTCTCTGATCTGGCAAACTCAGTATCAGCAGATTACAACTTCTGGCTGGGGGATGCATTTGCTTCTGGCGGTTCGAACGGTTATGACCACAAAGCCATGGGTATCACCGCGAAAGGCGGCTGGGAATCTGTGAAACGTCACTTCCGTGAGCTGGGTATTGACTGTCAGACCACAGATTTCACATGTGCCGGTGTGGGTGACATGGCTGGTGACGTATTCGGTAATGGTATGTTGCTGTCGAAGCACACCCGACTGGTTGCAGCATTTAACCACATGCACATATTCCTGGATCCGACGCCGGATGCGGCATCGAGCTGGGAAGAGCGTAACCGCCTGTTTAATCTGCCTCGTTCAAGCTGGGAAGATTACGACAGCAGTCTGATTTCTGAAGGTGGCGGTATTTTCTCCCGTCGCAGTAAGTCAATCAAACTGAGTCCTCAGATCCAGAAACTGCTGGGTACCCGCAAACAGACGCTGACTCCGAATGAAGTGATCAAACTGATCCTGACCATGGACGTGGATCTTCTGTGGAACGGCGGTATCGGAACTTATGTGAAGTCCGGAACTGAAACTCACACGGATGTTGGTGACCGTGCAAACGATGCACTGCGTGTGAACGGTAGTGAACTTCGCGCCAAGATTGTTGGTGAAGGCGGTAACCTGGGTATGACTCAGCTGGGCCGTGTTGAGTATGCGAAGAACGGCGGACGCGTAAACACCGACTTCATTGATAACGTGGGTGGTGTTGATTGTTCAGATAACGAAGTAAACATCAAGATCCTGCTGAATGGCCTGGTTGCTGCCGGCGATCTGACCTACAAGCAACGTAATGAACTGCTGGAGCAGATGGAAGATGAAGTGGGTGAGATCGTCCTTGATGATGCGTACACCCAGAGTGAATCTATCTCTGTGACTCAGCACCAGAATGTACAGTTGCTGAAAGAGCAGATCCGCTTTATCCATCACCTGGAGAAAGAAGGCAAACTTGATCGTGCGCTGGAATATCTGCCGGATGATGAAACACTTGCTGAGCGTGAAAAAGACGGTATTGGCCTGACGCGTCCTGAACTGGCGGTACTGGTTGCGTACGGTAAGATGGTTCTGAAAGAAGAGCTGGTGACTGAAGAGATCACTGAAGACCCTTATCATAACCGCTTGCTGCCAGCATACTTCCCGAAAGCACTGCAAGAGAAGTATCGTGCACAGATGGAAAATCACCCGCTGAAAGGTGAGCTGATTGCAACCTCTCTGGCAAACCAGATGTCGAACGAAATGGGCTGCAACTTCGTAACCCGTCTGATGGAAGAAACCGGCTCTACTGTAGCGGAAATCTCTTCTGCATACTCTGTTGGCCGTGCTGTGTTTGGTTTTGAGCAATTCTTCGAGCAGATTCGTGAACTGGATAATCAGGTTCCGGCTCATATCCAGTACGAAATGATGTACCGCTGCCGTCGTATGCTGCGCCGTATCACTCGTTGGTTCCTGCGCAACCGCGACCGTAAGATGGGCATTGAAGAGCAAATTGCTTTCTATCAGCCTACGCTGAACATCCTGCGTGACAACCTGGAGAAATACCTGGTTGCAGAGGAAGTGAAGGAACATGATGATCAGGCGAACAGCATGATCAAAGAGGGTGTTCCGGCTCAACTGGCACACAACATCGCACGCCTGAGCAGCCTGTATTCAGCAATGGATATTGCTCAGATTGCGAAAGAGCTGAACAAAGAGGTTGGTTTCATTGCCCGCGTTTACTTTGTTCTGGGTGCTCAGCTGTCTCTGCACTGGTTCCTGCAGCAGGTACATAACCAGCCTGTAGAAAACCATTGGCAGGCACTGGCTCGTGCTTCTTTCCGTGAAGATCTGGACTGGCAGCAACGTCAGCTGACTTCAGCGGTGATTGGTGCAGGTCAGGGCAGTGAAGCGCCGGAAGCATTGATTGACCTGTGGGTTGATCACCATCATCCTGCGATTCAGCGCTGGGAAAGCGTTCTGACCGAATTCAAAGTGGGGACGACCCATGAATTCGCGAAATTCTCAGTCGCAATGCGTGAATTAGTGCTATTAAATTTGAATTGCAAACCAAATCAGTGAATAATGTGGCCCCGTTTATACGGGGCTTTTTTTTAAGGAGGTATAATGTTTTACCGCCTCGCGCGTTCGGCCATGTTTCAGCTAGACCCTGAAAAAGCGCATGATTTGGCTATTAAGAACTTCTCTCGCATCACCGGTACTCCTCTCGATATTTTTTACCGTCAACACCTCCCGGAACGTCCTGTTGAAGTCATGGGACTTCGCTTTAAAAACCCTGTAGGTCTGGCCGCCGGCCTTGATAAAAACGGCGAATGTATCGATGCTTTTGGTGCAATGGGCTTTGGCTTCGTTGAAGTCGGGACCGTGACTCCAAAACCTCAGCCAGGTAACGATAAGCCGCGTTTATTTCGGGTAAAGCCGGCTGAAGGCATCATCAACCGCTTTGGCTTCAATAATAAAGGGGTTGACCAACTGGTTGAAAACGTCAAGAAAGCCAAGTTCGACGGCATTATTGGTATCAACATTGGTAAAAACAAAGACACGCCACTGGAAAAAGGGGTAGACGATTATCTGATTTGTATGGATAAGGTCTATGATCATGCGGGTTATATTGTTGTCAATATCTCTTCTCCCAACACACCTGGGCTGCGTAACCTGCAGTATGGTGAAGCACTGGATGATCTTCTGACTCAGTTGAAACACAAGCAGAAAGCTCTGGCGGAGAAATTTGGCAAATATGTACCGTTGACACTCAAGATCGCGCCGGATCTTGAGGATCACGAATTGATCCAGATTGCCGACTCTTTGATCCGAAATGAGATCGATGGTGTGATAGGTACCAATACAACCCTGGATCGCACTTTGGTTCAGGGGATGCCGCATTGTGATGAAGCAGGGGGCTTGAGCGGCCGGCCACTGCAGCATCGCAGTACAGAGGTGATTCGAATGCTGAATCACGAGCTGAAAGGGCAGATTCCGATCATTGGTGTCGGTGGTATTGATTCAGCGATTGCAGCGCGTGAGAAGCTGCTGGCTGGTGCGAGTCTGGTACAGATATACTCAGGCTTCATTTACCATGGTCCGCAACTGGTGAAAGACATCGTGATGAACTGCGATCTGCGTTAGTGGGTGACACTGTCACTTATCAGTAAACGGCTTCCAATCTGAACGCTCACATTTTATGTGTACTAGTTCAGACCAGATCTGACACTTCGATTTGAAAAGAAGAGAGTTACCCACTTTGATTAAGGTGCTGAATCT